>CAZZZQ010000035.1:0-574 GCA_964658405.1 uncultured Sphingomonas sp. | reverse complement strand
CGCGACAGCATTCCCCGAGGAGTTCGTAGCGGGCGCGCATAACGCCGTCACCACCTGCCTGCGGATCCAGCCGGAGGAGCGGGTCACGCTCATTACGGATAACGCCTGCGTGACGATCGCTGCCTCGCTGGCGAGTGAGCTGGACCGAATCGGCTGCGCATGGAACGCCTTTGTGCTTGAGACCGAGGCCCCGCGCCCGCTCGACGGCATGCCGGCCGTGGTGCTCGAGGATATGGAGAGCTCCCAGGTCAGCATCTTCGCAGTCGTGGTGCAGCCAAACGAGTTGCGCAGTCGCATGCAGATGACCGACGTCGTGAATCGCCGCCGGATGCGCCACGCGCACATGGTCAATATCACGGCCGAGATTATGACGCAGGGTATGCAGGCGGACTTCCTCGCGATCGACCGGCTGAGCCAGGCCGTGCTCGACAAGGTCCGCGCGGCGACCTACGTTCGCGCAACGACCGACGCCGGAACCGATATCCACGCAACGCTTTCGCCGGACTACAAGTGGTTCAAGACCTCAGGCATCATCAGCACGGAGAAGTGGGGAAACCTGCCGGGTGGCGAGTGT
>CAZZZQ010000034.1:0-13128 GCA_964658405.1 uncultured Sphingomonas sp. | reverse complement strand
CCGACGGCCACACCGTCCGAGTCATCGAGCTCGATCTAGGACGGCTCGAGACCGTCAAAGCCGCGGTCGAGACGATCCGTGCCGACTACGGTGCGCTCGATATCCTGATCAACAACGCCGGCATCACCACGCAGGGCGACGGAGCAGCGAGCACAGCGACCGCAGAGGCCCTCGAGAAGACCATGCAGACCAACTTCTTCGCGACTGTTGCCGTGACCCAGGCGATGCTTCCGCTGATCAAGGAGTCTCAGGCCGGCAGAATCGTCAACGTCTCGAGCGGTCTCGGCTCGCTGACGATCTGCGGCGATCCAGCGTCGCCCTACGCGTTTGCCAAGTACCTTGCCTACTCGGCCTCAAAGGCCGCTTTGAATATGTTCACCGTGCACCTCGCGTATGAACTGCGGGCCACGAACATCAAGGTCAACTCGGCCGATCCGGGCTACACCGCCACCGACCTGAACAATAACCAGGGGCACCAGACCGTCGCCGAAGGAGCTGCCGAGGCCTTACGGCTTGCCCTGCTCCCAGAGAACGGTCCAAATGGCACCTTCTCCGACAGCGCCGGAATCGAGCCCTGGTAAGGCGCTATAGCGGGACCGGATCAGGAACGCGCGAGATTGGCCGCCACCCATAATAGGTGGTAGTCCCGGCCAGCACGAGGATGCCGCAGGTCATCGCGGCACATCCCTCCCATCCGCCGTACCGCCAGAGCAGCCCGGGCAGAATGCCGCCCACGGTTCCTCCGATGTAGTAGCTGCAGATGTACATTCCGGCGGCGGAGACCCGTCCGCCCTGCGGTGCCGCATCCTTGAGAAAGCTGTTCGCACAGGTCTGGGCGATGAAGACCCCGGAGCTCGCAATCGCCAGCCCGAACGCAACCACGCCGATCGAGTGAACCAGTGTGAGCAGAACACCGCTGATTCCAAGGCCTACCGCCATGAGCATTCCATGCTGCAGACCAATCTTTGCCAGCACGGTACCAATCGCGAGGGTAGCTAGCAAGCCGAAAAGGTAGACCGAGAAGAGACCGCTCAGCTCGACCGTTGTCAGATTGAAGGGCGCGATCGACAGGTAGAACGTAATGTAGCTGAAGACCGCGACCAGCGTGAAGAGCATGCAGAAGCCGATCGCAAAGGTCGCCAGCAGGCGCGGGTTGCGCAGATTTCTCAGGACCGGGGCCAGCCGCGACTGACCCGCAGGCCGTATCGGCCTTGGCTGCGAGGCGGGCAGCAGCCGCAGGGTCATCGCCGCTCCCGCCAGCCCCGCCGTCCCGAGCACAAGGAAGACCGCACGCCAGCCGAAATGCGACGCCAGCAGCCCACCCGAGACCCTGCCCAGAAAGCCGCCAAAGACCGTTCCCGCCACGTACACGCTCATCACCTGCGGCACGGAGAGCCCTGGCCACTCCTCGGTGACGTACGCGATGGTGATGATGAAGATTCCCGGCGTCACCAACCCTTGGAGCAGCCGCCAGATGGCGAGAACAGGAAGGCTCGTCGCAGTGGCGGTCAACAGCGTGCAGACGCCAAGCACTGCCATGGAGCTGACGATCATCCGCTTCCGATCGACCGTCTCCGCAAAGATTGCAAGCAGCGCCGCGGAGATGGCCACGCCAAGGGTCGATGCGCTGATGGTCAGGCTGACCCGTGATTCCGACGCGTGAAAGACCTGCGAGAGCAGCGGCAGCAGGGGCTGGGTGCAGTAAAGCTGCAGGAAGGCGAAGACGCCGCAAAGAAAGACTGCGAAGACGTGACTCGCGGGCCGCGCCTCAGGGTCAGTGGTATCCCGTTCGACGATCAAGGACTTTGGTGTGGGACTCAGAACAGGGGCCATCCTTAACAGATGTCAAAACAAGAGCGATCGTCGCACGCTAACCCTCGTAGAAGCGACGGTGCAGCCTTGACGCTCCTCCGGCACCCGCGTAGCGTTAAGGAGATGATCCACGCCACCACAGGACGATTCTTCCTCTGTTGTCCCTGTTGTTGCGCCTCCGCGCGCTGCCGATCCATCTCTTCGTAAGAGTTTTGCCCCGCCTCGAAGATGCCGGACCGTAGCCGCCCACTCCAAAGTGGGCGTTTCTATTTGAACAATCCAAAGGATTAATGATGCCCGAAGCACCCGTCGCCGCACCTGCCGTGAAGGAAGTCAAAGAGACCAAGGCCCAGCGCTCCGAGCGCCTGAAGCTCGCCAAGAACCCGTGGGAGGCCTGGGACGAGGTCCGCCAGTTCGCCAGGGAAGGCCGCGGCTCCGTGCTCCCCGAGTGGACCGGCCTCTACTTCAAGTGGTGGGGCGTCTACACGCAGGGCGACGGCATCGGAGCAACCGGCGGAGTCGGCGGCGAGGGCAAGGCGACCGAGTTCTTCATGATGCGGATCGGCCTGCCGAACGGCATCCTGACCTCGCACCAGCTGCGCATTATCGGCAACATCACGCGGAAGCACGCACGCAACCTCGCCGACATCACCACGCGCCAGAACATCCAGCTGCACTGGCTGACGCTTGAGTCCCTCGTCGAGGTCGTCGACGCGCTCACCGAGATCGGCCTCAGCCCCAAGGGGGCCTGCGGCGACGTCGTCCGCAACGTTACCGGCTGCCCGCTCGCCGGGATCGACGGCCACGAACTGGTCGACGCCAGCCCTCTTGCCGTCGAGATCGCCCACCACCTAACCGCGAACCCCGACTTCTACAATCTTCCCCGCAAGTTCAAAGCATCCGTCACTGGCTGCCCGCTCTGGTGCTCCTATCCGGAGATCAACGACGTCGGCCTGACCGCGATTAAGCGCCAGGTCAACGGCGTCGACGAGGTGGGCTATACCCTGCGCGTCGGTGGCGGCCTCTCCGCCGAGCCGCATCTCGCCGTTCGCATCCCGGCCTTTATCCGCCCGGACCAAGCACTCGCCGTCGTCCACGCCACGGCAGAGATCTTCCGCGAGCAGCAGGAGCTCCGCGAGAACCGCACACGCGCCCGCCTGAAGTACCTCTTCATGCGCCACGGCTGGACCGCGGAGTCCTTCCTCGAAGCCCTCGAAGAGAAGCTTGGCTACAAGCTCGATCCAAGCCCTGCCGAGATGGATATCGTCCCCGACGACGTCTACCGCGACCACATCGGCGTCACACGCCAGCGGCAGGATGGTCTCAGCGCGGTCGGAGCCTCCGTTCTCCGTGGCCGCCTGTCTGGAGAACAGCTAGAAGCGCTCGCCGACCTGGCCGACACCTACGGCTCGGGCGAGCTCCGGGCGACGATCATGCAGAACATCCTGATCGTCAACGTTCCAAACGCGAAGACGACCGAGTTGATCGCAAAGCTGAAGGAGATCGATCTGCACGTTGAGATCTCGCCCTTCTGGCGCGGCGCCATTGCCTGCACCGGGACCGAGTTCTGCAAGCTGGCCATCGCCGAGACCAAGGCCTTCTCAAAGTGGCTCGTCTCCGAGATGGAGGAGCGGCTGCCCGGCTTCGACCAGCAGATCAAGCTCCACGTCACCGGCTGCACGAACTCCTGCGGCCAGCACTGGATTGCGGACATTGGCCTCGAGGGCAAGAAGCTGAAGCACAATGGCGTCATCACCGATGCGTTCTACTTCTGCGTCGGCGGTGCGGTTGGCAAGTACGCAGGCCCTGCGCGTCCGCTCGGCTACCGCGCGGCCGCCGAAGATGTACCCGCTGCGGTCGAGCGGCTGCTGCGTGGCTACCTCGCCGTGCGCCAGCCCGATGAGGATCTGCGTGCCTACTTCAGCCGCACCGACAACGACACCCTCCGTGCGCAACTTGCCGGAGCCGTCGTCGATCCGGTCGAGCGTGACGCCGCGCCCGCCGGTGGCCGCTCCGCACCGGACGCATAAACGCAACGTTGGAGAGTGCGTGGGCGTTCCCGCTTGTGGAACGTCCACGCACCAGCTTTTCAAGCGTCACTCACGAACGACTCGTATCATCAAAACAACATGGATCTCTTCCCCATCTTTCTGAAGCTCACCGCCCGGCCCTGCCTCGTCATCGGCGCGGGCAACCTCGCCGAATCGAAGATCGAATCGCTCCGCACGGCGAACGCAAAGGTGACCGTGATTGCGCCGGCGGCCAGCCCGCGCATCGTCGGGATGGCCGAGGCTGGGGAGATTGAATGGCACCAGCGGGAATTCCAGGCGGGCGACGTCCACGACTATTTCCTCGTCGTCACCGCGACCGACGTCCCGGCGGTCAACCGGGCCGTGTACCTCGAGGCGCAGTCTAAGAACATCATCTGCAACGCGGTTGATGATCCACCGTTCTGCGACTTCTACTTCCCTTCCGTAGTGCGCCGCGGCGATCTGCAGATTGCCATATCGACGGCCGGCGCGAGTCCTGCGCTCTCACAAAAGCTACGCAAGGAGATCAACGCGCAGCTTCCCCTCGATGCCGGCGACTGGCTGACCGACCTTGGTAACCTGCGCCGCGAGGTCACCCAGATCGAGCCGCTGAACGAAGAACGCAAGTGGATCCTCCACCAGCTGGCGACCCGCGAGGTCTGCGGGTACGACGGCTGCCCGTCGCGCGTGCTTGCCCGCGAACACGCGAAGACCAACCCGCTCCCTCCGAAGGAAGATCATTGAACGACAGCGCCCAGCCCGGCTATGTGTACCTCGTCGGAGCCGGCCCCGGCGATCCCGGCCTCCTTACCCTCCGAGCAGCCCACCTTCTCAAGACCGCCGACGTCATCCTCCCGGACGACCTTGTCTCCGATGAGGTACTCGACCTCGTAAGCCCAACCACCGAGATCATCCCGGTCGGCAAGCGCTGCGGCCAGCCGCGCATCACCCAGGCGGGCATCCACGCACTCATGATCGAGCACGCCCAGGCAGGCCGGTCGGTCGTTCGCCTGAAGTCCGGCGATCCACTGGTCTTCGGGCGCGCGGGCGAGGAGATGACTGCGCTTAGGGCTGTCGGAATCCCGTTCGAGATCGTCCCGGGAATCTCCACAGCCTTTGCCGTCGCCGCCACCCTTCAGACCCCGCTCACGGACCGCACCTCGGCCTCGAAGCTCATCCTTGCCACGGCCCACCACGCCGAAGGGAAGATCGAGCTCTCGCCAAGCTGGACGGGGGCCTTCCCCGATGACTCGACCCTTGTCATCTACATGCCAGGCCGTGACTTCAGCGCACTGGCGACCGATCTGATCGCCTCGGGGATCACGGCAGAGACACCCTGCGTCGCAGTCAGCAAGGCCACGACCCCCGACCAGCACGTCTGCGCCACCACGCTTGCCGACCTGCACTCCGCGGCGATCGGCCCGGCACCGGTCATCCTTCTGATCGGAAGAGCTATCCAGCTGCCGTGATTCGCTGAAGGAACGAAGACCAACTCCCCTCCGAGAACGCGATCAGCTAGAGTGGTGTCTCCATGACAAAGCCTACCTTCCGTGTTGCAGCCGCTGTGCTTGCTCTGCTGCTGATCTTCGCGGCGGAGATCACGTTTACGATCCGCCAGCAGTCGCTCACGTGGGACGAGGGCGACCATATCTTCGCCGGATACGAGACCTGGAAGACCGGCGACTATGGCCTGAATCCGGAGCATCCGCCGCTGGTGAAGATGCTGGCCTCGACGATGCTGCTCCCGCTCCATCTTCGCGTTCCGAGCCTGAAGAATCGGTTCTTCAAGACGGAGGCGTATCTTGACGGCCGCGACCTGCTCTTCGGCAATGCCCCGGCCTACACCGCCGACTCGCTGATCTTCCGGGTCCGCATGGCGACGCTGCCGCTGGCCCTGCTGATGGCGCTGATCGTCTTCTTCGCAGCGCGGGAGATGTTCGGGACGCCGCCGGCCCTGATCGCACTGACCCTGCTCATCTTCGAGCCAAACCTGATCGCCCACGGCGCCTACGTGACCACCGATACGGCCGTCTCCTGCTTCTTCTTCGCCACCGTCTACGCCTTCTACCGATATTGCAAGGCACCGTCGATGGCGCGGCTGGCCGTCACCGGGCTGGCTGCAGGGTTGGCCTTGGCGAGCAAGCACTCGGCGGTCATTCTCTTCCCTATGCTGGTCCTGCTCGCGCTCGGTGAACTGATCCTGAGGCGACGGTCTGAGCCCGCTGCGACACCGAAGACGGCCCTGCGGCTTGTCGGTGCGCTTGCCGGAACGACGATTCTCGGGGTCGTCGTCCTCTGGGCGTTCTACGGCTTCCGCTACGCCGCACGCCCAGCCGGGCTGGCGCTTGACCCCACGCTTGCGAGCTACACGATCCCGCTGCGGCCACTGGAGGCACACGGCATCCAGCTCTTCGGTCAGCTCCACCTGCTGCCAGAGTCCTATCTCTACGGGCTGGCCGACGTCCGCGCCATGGCGAACGGCATGCCGAGCTTCATCTTTGGCAAGGTCTATGAGCACGGTGTCTGGTTCTACTTCCCCGCAGTCCTCGTCATCAAGCTGACCCTCGGGCTGCTTGTGCTCACGCTGCTGGCACTCGCTGCAATCGCTACCGGACGGCTGCGCAACCACGCCCGCGAGATCGTCTTCCTGACGATTCCGCCAGCGCTCTACCTCGCAATCGCAATGGGCTCAGCGCTGAACATTGGCTCCCGCCACGTCCTGCCCGTCTATGTCTTTCTCTGCGTCCTCGCCGCAGGAGGAGCCTGGGCCTGGGTCAGGCCGCTCGCCACGGCGCATATCAATCGACGCTGGGCAGTGGCGATTGGGATCCTCCTGCTCGCCCACGTCGCATCGTCCGCATCGGCCTACCCCAACTACATCGCCTACTCAAACGAGCTCTGGGGCGGGCCATCGAAGACCTATCGCCAGCTGACCGACTCCAACGCCGACTGGGGCCAGCAGCTCAAAGCGGTGAAGGCCTATACCGATCAGCATGGCATCAAGGACTGCTGGTTCGCTTACTTCGTCGCCCCGTTTATCCTGCCCTCCGACTACGGGATCCCCTGCAAGCTGCTGCCAACCGCTGACTCCTTCTCAAGCGACGAGGAGTACAGCGTGCCCCCGACCATCGCCGGTCCGGTCTTCATAAGCGCCGCCGACCTCAACGGCTTCGAGTTCGGATCGGGCGTGCTCAGCCCTTACCAGGGCTTCCTGGCAGTCAAGCCCGATGCGATCATCCAGGATGGCGTCCTCGTCTACAACGGCACCTTCAACGTTCCGCTTGCCTCCGCGATGAGCCATATCCTCCGCTCAACGGAACTGCTGAAGCAGAGGGATCTTTCTGGCTCACTCGCCGAGGCCCAGACCGCCTTCAATCTCGCGCCGAACAGCCTTCAGCCCGCGATCGCACTCGGAGACACGCTCGCCGCAATGGGGCGCAAGAGCGAGGCGCGAAGTGCCTATGAGCACGCCCGCATCGTCGTCCGCACCATGGAGCCTGGCGCACAGAGGATATGGTCCGACACGCTGGATAAAAAGGAGGCCGACCTGCGCTGATACGGCTATCCGAGCCGCGCTCCGGCTACCTTCGTCGCCTCGTAGATCTGCTCGAACGACTCCACTGCAAACAGGACCGGCTGCATCTCGCTGGTCTGGAATGGCTGGTCAAGCACGGCGTCCAGCTCGAAGTCCTTGATCTCGCATCCGCCCGCCAGCACACGCGAGCACTCGCCGTGCGAGCTGATCAGGCCGCTGCCATAGACCTTGATCGCCCCGGCCTGACGGATGACGCCGAACTCGACCGTGAACCAGAAGAGCCGCCCCATGCGCTCCAGATCACGGGGGTCCGTGAGGCGCGCGCAGAGCTCCCCGTAGCTGTGGAGGAAGTCCGCAAAGAGCGGATGGGCGTGCATGGGCACGTGGCCGAAGACGTCGTGAAAGATATCCGGCTCGGGCGTGTACTCCATCGACTCTCGCGAGCGGAGCCAGGTCGTCGTCGGAAAGCGGCGGGCCGCCAGCATCTCGAAGAACGCATCCGCCGGCATGAAGCCGCTGACCGGGGTCGACTGCCAGCCGGTCCGAGGCTCCAGCCGCGCGCTGACCGCGGCCAGCGAGGGCAGTTCGTCCTCGCGCAGGCCGATCTGCTCAAAGCCCGTCAGGTACTCCTCGCACGCATGCTCGCGAAGCTGCGGCATCCTGCGTCCGACCAGCTCTGCCCAGACGGCATGCTGCTCCGGCGTATAGTCCGCCCATACCTGCTCGATCAAAAAGGGTGCCGCAAGCCTCAGCCTCTCCTGCTCCAACCCAACGCCAGAACTTGCCAAGCCTTCACCACCCTTCGCTCTTCAAGCATAACGCTCGTTTGCGGGCGAAGCGCGCGCAAACAGCCGCACCTTTTTGCGTCATCGTATTCTGGTAAAGCATCCACTCAGATGTCCCGGCCAACCGGATCCTGTTTCTTCCCGCTCCTGTTCAGGCGGGAAAAACGATAGCGTATTCCTCTGGAATGCGTTAGAACGTTAGCGTAGCTGCCGAACCGCTCTGGAAACGCCAGAAAAAGGAAGAGAAACAATGAACGTAAAGCAAGTACTGGCCATAGCCTTCGCCGCGACGATGATGCTCGCTCCCCGTGCCCAGGCACAAACCTCCACCTGGGCCATCGACCCGGCACACTCGCAGGTCGACTTCCAGATTCGCCACCTCGGCGTCAGCAATGTTCGCGGCTCGATTGGCGGCGCCAAGGGCACCGTTCTCCTCGACGAAAAGGACATCACCAAGTCGAAGGTCGAAGCGACGCTTTCCACTGCAACCGTCAATACCAGCAGCGATGCACGCGATAAACACCTGAAGTCCCCCGACTTCTTCGACGTCGACAAGAATCCCTCGATCGTCTTCAAGTCGACCTCTATCGTCAAGTCGGGCGATAAGCTCCAGATGATCGGCGACCTGACCTTGAACGGTGTCACGAAGAGCGTCACCCTCGATGTCGACGGCCCCGCACCACCGCAGAAGGGCATGGGCGGTAAGATCGTCAGCGGCTTCTCCGCCACCGGCATGATCAAGCGCACCGACTACAACTTCGGTTCGAAGTACGCGGCACCGATGCTCAGCGACGAGGTCAAGTTCACCATCGACGTAGAGATCGGCAAGCAGTAAGAGTCTTGTTTTGAAGTTTGGTCTGAAACATCGGCCAGATCTGAGCTTGTTCAGATCTGGCCGGAAATCCAGGGATCTACATCTTTGCACGGAGTGCGTTTGCCTGCTCTTCCGGGATCACAGCCGCCGGATCAGAGTCCTGCATATACTTCTTCAGCAACTGATGATGCAGGCAGTAGAGCGCGAGTTCGAGGCGGTCCGATACACCCAGCTTGTCGTAGACCTTACGCAGGTAGTTCTTGATGACCTGCTCGGTCGTTCCAATCTGGTACGCGATCTCCTTGTTGCGCATGCCGCGGGTGATGCAGCTGATGATCGCAAGCTCTTTTTTCGAGAGCTTCGGCTGAACCCGGGGATTCGTCAGGGTCGATGCCTGTGAACGATACGCATCGATAACCCAGCTGATGGACTGGTTGTCGATCCACGTCTCTCCGTCAGCGATCTTGCGAACGCACTTGATCAACAGATCCGGGGTGATGGACCGCGGAACGACTCCGCGCACGCCGCGGCGATAGAGCTCCACGGTATTCGACTCATCCGTCTCTACCACCTGGACAATCAACTTGGCGTCTGGCGCGCGGCGGACCAGCTCCGGAATCGCGTCCGGAGTGCCCGTGATCAGCTGCCCTTCGAGCACAACGACGTCCGTTGGGAAGCGCTGCAAAGCAGCGTAAAGGTTGGGCAATGTCTCTGCCTGCGCGACGACACGAATGTCGTCCTCGAGGGCGAATACCTTTCGCATGCCAACACGATAGATCGCTTGCGAATCGGCAAGAATCACGCGTATTCCAACAGGATGAGAACCTTCCTCAACCCGCTCCGCCGCCTGCTCGCTTTCGACTTCAACGCTCATATGATCAAGCCTTTAGGTAGTACTCGTCGATTAGAACTGCTGCTTTCTTGTTCGTGCCATCTTCCTCGTGTCGAACAATCCGTCCTACACAATGAATCAACACATCTTTGTCTGAACCCATTACAGACGATGGCATCGTCATGGTGAACTCGATCCGGGAGTTCAACTGGGGCTGGCTTTCGCAGACAAATAAAATTCCATTCGCGGATACGTTTTCCGTGGTGGCGGCAAACGATCCGCTGTCCGTCTGTATTGTCAAAGGCAAACGCATCGGGAAGCGTACTGCTGTTCGCACCGGATTCTGCCGAACCGGCCGTGAAGATTCCTGGCCGTTAATCTGCTCCACATGTATCATGCTCTTCCTTGAAACCTGCGGGGCAGCAGGTGATAACTTTAGTCTAACCCAGGTCCGATGGCATGAACCCCTGAATTATAACCATAAATACACAATAGTCACACTTCGATAAACATCCCGGCTGAGCCGCCAACCCACTCTGCCTGTCGGTTATGGTCGACTCCCATCATCAACCCTCTTCCCATCCGCACCAGGCTCGTCATCGGCGTCAAAGCCCCGCCGTCCGGCCACAAATACATCATTCGAATCTCCGCCTGCGTCCGCCCGTGGGGGGTGTCGATGACCGGTTCAAAGTGGACCCTCTCCTGCAGGAGATACTCCGACCGCTCCTCCTCGGGAATCGACGCGAGCTCTTCGTCGCTCGGTGCAAACTGGATACCGCGTCCGGCGAACGAGTAAAGCGGCTTCAAGAGAAGCTGATTCCGGTCTGACGGTAACCCTTCCACTCCGTGCCCGTCGTACCAATCTTTGAGGAAAACGGTCTTTGGAACTGAGGAATGCTTCAAGAAAGGCAGCGAGAACTTACTAATTCGAAAAAACCAGTTTGGATGGCCCGCCCACTCTACATCCAGATCGTCCCGATAATCGAAGTTGAGCTTGATCTGCTTGCGCTCCAGCTCGTCAACGATGGCCCGATTGAAGATCCGCTCGACTGGCGTCCATTGACCATCGCGCTCGTAGAAGAGCTTCCTTCCGTCCTTTCGAAGGCTTGCAATGTCGACGATGCGGATTCCGAGCTTATCGACAAAGCGGTGGAAGTCGGGCAAGGTCTTCTGCAGCTCGGGTTCGATCTCCAGGAGAATCACATTCTCCGGAGCGTGATCGCCTACGATAACGCCCCGTAGTAGCTCCCAGTATGCATCCTCATCCAGATCGCCGAACATCCACTTCAGCCTCCCATCTAGTCCAAAGACGTCTTTGTACTGAGGCGCCAACACACTCTGGTAACCAAAGATCGAGGGAAACGCCTGCAGTTCGACCAGCTTCGGCTCGAGGTCACCGGCCTCGTTCCGCACCAATCCGAAGTCGACCGTCATGAAATGGGGATGCTGAGATTCATTCGGAACCCGATACCGATCGGGGACCGCCTTCGCAGAGAGCGCCATATAGGCAGGATTATCGACGAGCTGATGCGTCAACTCTGCACCAATCTCCGACATCTGCTCCATTAACGACTGCGGGAAAAAGCAGGGCGTCTCCGCGACGCGGAAGCTGATCTCCGTGCGCGTCGCTGCTTGCAGCCTGCGGAGAAGTTCATCGTACTTCTCGGGCGTGTAGCGTACGTTGAAATCGGATCGAAAGGGCTCCAGCATGTGTGCAAACCAGTCTATGCCAGAGCCCTATCTTTATGCTAGATCACTCTTTAGAAGTGCTCGGCAATAAACCTCTGCACCTCGGCAAAGTCGTCCTCCGGCAGCTTGAAGCTCGCCGCCGGAAAGACTCCCTCGACCTGCGCGGCACTCCTACCACCGACAATTGCAGCCGTGACCGCGGGATGATACAGCGTGCAGGCGATCGCGATGACCCCTGCGCTGACGCCGTGCTTCGAGCCAATCGTCTTCATCAGCTCCGCAAGCTCCAAGTTGCAGGTCAGCTGCGGTTCCTGGTAGTTCTTCGCATTGCGGCGGAAGTCATTCTCAGGAAACTTCGCCACACGCTCCTTCGTCATCGCTCCTGTCAGCAGCCCGGAGTGCATCGGCGAGTAGTTGATGACGCCGATCCCATGCTGCTCGCAGAACGGCAGAATCTCCGCCTCAACCGCACGATTGATCATGGAATAGGGTGGTTGAAGCGAGGTCACCGGCGCAATCTTGATCGCCCGCTCCAGCTGCGCAACGCTAAAGTTCGAGGCGCCGATCCAGCGAACCTTACCTTCGCGCTGCAGCGCCGCCATCGCCGTCCAGCCTTCTTCCACCTCTTCGTCCGGTACCGGCCAGTGGATCTGGTAGAGGTCAATCACATCCACCTTCAACCGGCGCAGGCTATCCTCGGCCTCGCGCTTGATCTGCTTGAGACTGCGGTCAATCTCCCGCTTCTCGTTCCAGACCATACCGCACTTGGTAAAGATATAAGGCTTTTTGGAGGCGGAGGCGATCGCCTTCGCCACGACCTCTTCCGAGTGGCCCAGACCGTAGACAGCCGCTGTATCGACCCAGTTGATTCCGAGATCGATCGCCTTTTCAATCGCCTGCACGGACTCCGCATCGTCCTGCGGACCCCACGCGAAGGCCCAATCGCCGCCGCCGATTGCCCATGCGCCAAACCCGATCCGGGTTAGGTCCATGTCCGAGTTGCCAAGCTTCTTCGTTTCGAGAGTTCCCATGCGCGGTTGGATGCGCACACGGAGCGAAACGAACCCCGACGCCGAAGAGTCTACGCCTCGATCAGGAACTGCCCGTCCCGCATGATCTGCTCTTCGCCCTCAGCATCGCCGAGCCAGATATTGAAGCCAAGTCCGACCACATCGATGTGCGTCGAAGACTTCCACTGCGCCCCGGTATGCGCGCCGTACGGATCGCCAAAGGCAATGTGGACGCCGGGAAACTTCTCATCCTGAAGGATATTGCCGATCACCCGCTCGACTCCGATGTTTGTCCCGATCGCAAACTCTCCGACGCGGTCCGAGTTTTCATCGGTGTGGGTATACGCCCAGAACTCGCGCTCCAACTCCTTGTTCGCGCAGGCGACCTTGGTGATCCGGTTGCCCTCGATGTTGATCGTCAGCGGCGTCTCGCGCAGGATTCCGTAGCGCGCGCAGAGAAAGTCCCCCACCACGCCGTCGACGACGAATACGCCATTGACCTCTCCCGGAGCCGTAAAACACTCGCCACCCGGCAGGTTTCCCCACTTCTCCGTGCTGATGATGCCTGAGGTTTTGAACCATTTGTAGTCCGGCGAAAGCGTTGCGTGGATATCGGTCCCG
>CAZZZQ010000033.1:0-13130 GCA_964658405.1 uncultured Sphingomonas sp. | reverse complement strand
AGCCCGGCCTCGATGTCGACTGTTTCCTCGCTGGCAAGCCGATGGCTGGAAAGCTGTCGGTCGAGGTTGAGCTTCGCGACGGCGACCGCGTCCTGGCTAAGGGCAGCAAGCCGGTCAGCGGCAAGGGCGGTCCCGATCCGCAGGCTGCGGCCGACCCCGTGACCGCCGCCCCGGTCTATATGAGCACGGAGACGGTGCAGGACCCGGCAAAGCAGACCGTCTCGATCAGCGCGATCGACGGCGTAAAGCTCTGGGATCTGGAGCATCCGCAGCTGTACACCGTCCATGTGCGGCTGACACAGGGCGGCAAGACCGTCGATGAGGATAAGCGCACGATCGGCTTCCGCGAGGCGATGTTTACCGACCACGGCTTCTCACTGAACGGCATGGTCATCAAGCTGCGCGGCCTGGATCGTCACCAGACCTTCCCATTCGTCGGCCAGGCGATGCCGGCGCGTGTGCAGCGGCAGGACGCGAAGATCCTGAAGCATGGGCTTCATACCAACATCGTGCGAACCTCGCACTACCCGCAGTCGCGGCACTTCCTCGACTGCTGCGATGAGATCGGCCTGCTTGTCCTTGAGGAGATTCCCGGCTGGCAGCATGTTGGTCCGGAGCCCTGGCAGGAGGTCGCGATCGACAACGTCGGCCGCATGGTTCGTCGCGACTGGAACCATCCGTCGATCATCCTGTGGGGCGTTCGCATCAACGAGTCACGCGACTTCCACGACTTCTACACGAAGACGAATGCACTCTCGCACGCGCTCGATACGACGCGGCAGACGGGCGGCATCCGCTACTTCCAGGAGTCGGAGTTCCTCGAGGATGTGTTCACGATGAACGACTTCGGCTTCCCGCTGAAGAAGCCGAATCATCCGAAGTATCTGAATACGGAGTTTGTCGGCCACACCTTCCCGACCAAGACGACGGACGACGATGAGCGCCAGCGCGAGCACACCTTGCGCCACGCGCGCATCCACAACCAGCTTGCCTCGGACCCGCAGTACGCTGGCGGCATCGGCTGGTGCGCCTTCGACTACAACACCCACGCGAACTTCGGTGCGGGCGACCGGATCTGCTACCACGGCGTGACCGACATCTTCCGCGAGAACAAGCCTGCGGCGATGTTCTACAAGTCGCAGTGTGATCCGGCGGTCGAGATCGTCCTCGAGCCTGCCTTCCACTGGGCGAACAGCGATGAATCGACCAGCTTCACCAAGGCCGTCATCTGCTCGAACTGCGACCACGTCAAGGTGTACATGCGCGGGACGACGGATTCGGCGAGCGAGTGGAACCTGCTGGCGGAGCTCGACCCGGACCGGAAGGAGTTTGAACACCTGCAGTATGGACCGTTCATCCTCGACCGCTCCATGTACAAGAACCCGGAGCGGCATGGCTGGGGCGATCTGCGCATGGACGGCTTCCTGAAGGGCAAGCAGGTGGCCTCGAAGACGCTGTCCGGATCGGGTGTCGATCGCAAGTTTGTCCTGCTGCCGGACGACACGGCGTTGATGGCGGACGGTGCTGATACGACGCGCGTCGTGCTGCGGGCGACGGATGAGTTCGGCGCAGTTCGGACCTATGCTAATGACCCAATCGCGTTCAAGCTCGAAGGTCCTGGAACGCTCATCGGCGACAATCCATTCGCGCTGATCGGCGGAACCGGTGCGGTCTGGATTCGCGCGCAGGAGCAGGCTGGAACCGTGAAGCTGACGGCAACCCATCCGCGGCTTGGGACACAGACGGTTGAGGTCACCCTGAGTGCGGTCCCTGCAGAGACAGTCTAAAGAGCAAGGGGCGGATGGCCGCCCCTTTACTCTTTCAAATGCTGTAGACAGAGAAAAGGCAGGCGCTTTTGGCGCCTGCCTTTTAGTTTCAGTTGAAGCTCGCTTAGAAGGTGTACTTCAGGGCGAACTGGAAGAAGCGTGAATCCGGCGTATTGCTCTGGAAGGTACGCGCGGAGGTGATCTGGCCACCCGTGGAGGAGATGCTTGTGTTGCTCGGGTTGCCGTAGCCAGGCGTGTTGAGGACGTTGAAGATATCCGCGCGGAACTGCAGAGCCTGCTCGCGGAAGGTATGGAAGGCCTTGAAGAGCGAAGCATCCACACGCTCGTAGCCCGGACCGTAGACCTGTCCACGGTTGCTGCCTACGTAAGCGTAAGCGGCCTGGCCGGAGACAGAGTTCGGGATGAGTGAGCCGTCGGAGTACCGTGCGGTCGTGTAGCCGATGTTGTCAGCCTGCGGATTCTTGAAGGCGCAGGGGTTATACCAGTTTTGAACCGTCCGCACCTTGGTGGGGCAGGTTACGCCTGGATTGGTGGAGTTGGCCGAACCGCCGCCGGCATAGGGGTCTCCGATGCGGATTGCGTTATAGGCTGCCCCACCCGGGTTGGTGATACCGTTGGTCCCGATGGTGATGGGCTGACCAGTCTGAGCGCGGAAGACGAAGCTGCTCGACCAGCCGCCAAGCGCATAGTCCAGCGGGCCGCCGCCGTTGAGGTACTTCTTACCGCGGCCGACGGGCAGCTCATAGTTGCCGTTGATGGTGAATCGGTGACGAACATCGAATCCGGAAGGACCGTAGTCCGCGCCGAGCCCAAGGATGTTGAGGCTGCGTGTTCCCTGGTCGCCCGTGCTGCCAAGCGGGGTATCCGCGTTGTCGAGCGAGTGAGCGTAGGTGTAGGTGGTCAGGAAGCTGAGGCCGTTCGAGAGACGCTTCTCGAGCTTGCCCTGCAGAGAGTTGTAGTTCGACGCACCGTCATAGGCCGTGAAAGAGAAGCCATTGAAGTGCGGGAACGGCTGGAAGGGATTGGTCTTGTCGCCGTTTCCGTCGGTATAACCGCTGAAGCCGTTGGGCGTCAGAGCGGTCTGACCGTTCGGGTTGGGGAAGAACTGGAGATGGCGGGAGACAGCACCAACGTATCCGACCGAGGCCACCATCGTGTTGCTGATGCCGTACTCGATGGTCAAGTTGAACTGCTCGCTGTAGGGGGTGCGGACCTGGCCTTCGCCGCCACGGAGGGTGGGCTGGCTGGGCGAGGTGATGGTCTGCGGAAGGCCGTTCTCGAGAGTGTAGCCGTTGGTCGGGCAGGCTCCGTTGACCGTGCAGCTTCCGGTTGCGGCGTAGCTGGAATCGAACTCGAAGGGGAAGTTCTCTCCGAAGTTCGGATAGTAGCCGGTGCTCTCAAGACCACCGAAGAAGATACCGTAGCCGCCATGGATGACTGCCTTGTCGGTTGCCTTGAAGGCAAAGCCTACACGGGGAGCAACGTTGGTCTTCTGGGGTGCAACGAGGTAGCGGTTGTCGACGTACTTCAGAGTGATGTGATCCTCTGCAAGCAACTGGAGGAACTTTGCCGGGATGGCTACGTTCGCCTTGCTGGTCGGAATCCGATACTCGCCGGTTGCCGTTCCGCCGCTGGTGTACGCGCTGGTCGGGACAAATGCGGCCTGGTTATCGTGACGCTCGAGGTAAGGGGTGGAGTAGTCGTAGCGAACACCATAGTTGAGCGTGAGGCGCTGGGTGGCCTTCCAGTCATCCTGGATGTAACCAGCGCGGTTGAAGCGAACATCGTCTGAGGTGAAGACGTTTGAGATCGCCGCGCTGTTCATGTTATTGGTCAGGAAGTCAGCCACGCCGTAGCCGGTGTTCGGGGTTCCGACCTTGCTGGTGTAGAGACCCGTGTAGGTGTAGGTTCCACGAGGCTGCGTGGGCTGTGAGGTGGAGAAGCGGATGCGCTGGATGTTCACGCCGCCCTTGAGGGTGTGGTTGCCCAGGACCTTGGTGACGTTATCGAGGATCTGGTAGACGTTCTCGTACTCGTTCGTCGCGTAGAACTGGGGCGAGCCGAAGTTCGACAGTCCGGAGACCGAGAAGAAGGGCAGACCGCCGTTGTTCGTCGCAAACGGAACGCCGCCGAGACCAAGGCTTGCGGCAAGGCCGGGATTATTAGCGTTCTCATGCAGACCAGCGTAGTGGCCGTAGTTGTAGCCGAAGCGGAACTCGTTGGTAAGAGTCGGCGTAAAGACGTGCGACTCGCTGCCAGCGAAGTTCTCACCGAGGCTGACGAGCTGACCCGTATTGCCGAAACCACCGCCATCGAGGATGTTACCGAGAGGGGCAGGATGGGTGGAGGGCTCATGGTTGTAGCTGAACCGTCCGAACATCTGATCCTTCGCACTGATGTTCCAGTCCATGCGGGTATCCCACTGGAAGGTGTTGTCGATGATGTTGTTCTGCGCCGTGTAGTTTGCATAGGTCTGTCCAGCAACGCCGACGTTCGGCAGCGGGAACAGGTTCAGCAGTCGCTGGGCAACGGCGTTGGGGGTGATGCCCGCATTCGCGAACTGGTTATTTGCGATCGCCGTGGAGCCGTTGTTGGTCTTGTTCGGGGTGTAGAGCTGAATCGTGTTGCCATTGACGAGAGCAGGATTGAGCAGCTGGCTGAAGTCACCGGTGCGCATCAGGGCGGTCGGAACGCTCAGACCGGAGGTGGTCTGGCCGAACACGATGCGGTTTGCTTCTACGTCGCCAAAGAAGAAAAGCTTATCCTTCCAGATGGGAAGACCAAGGGTCGCGCCAAACTGGTTCTGGCGGTACTTGGCGATGGGCGATGAGCCTTGGAAGTACTCGCGGACGTCGAAGGCGTCGTTGCGGATGTACTCCCAGAGGGAGCCGTGAATCTGGTTGGTACCAGAGCGGATGCTGGCGTTGACGACGGCGCCGGCGGAGTGACCGAACTCAGAGCTGTAGGAGCCGGTCTGGACCTTGAACTCGGCGAGCGCGTCGGGCGGAGGACGAACGACGTAGCTTGCACCGTTGAAGAAGTCGACGACGTTCACATTATTGTCAACGCCATCCATGATGTAGTTGTTCTGCTCAGCGCGTTGGCCGTTGGCGTTAAAGTCGCCGCCCTTCTGGCCGCGGGCGCCGTTTGCAGGAGCGACACCGGCGGTGAGCTGCGCGATGAAGACCCAGTTACGGCCATTCAGCGGGGTGTCATTGATCGTCTTCGACTCGATGACCTGTCCGGTCGAACCCTCCTGCGTCTGAAGCAGCGGAGGAGCCGTCGTGACGGTGACCGTGGTGTTCTCGGCGCCCGTCTTCAGCTCTACGTTGACGGCTGCACGATCCTGCACGTGGAGAACGATGTTCTCCTGGGTCGTGGTGGAGAAGCCAGGTGCCGTGACGCTGACCTTGTAGTTGCCGATCTTGACCGGCGAGAAGACATAATTACCGCTATTGTCCGTGTTCGTCTCGAGAACAAGACCGGTGTCGGTGCTGGTCAGGGTCACGTGTGCGCCGGGGACGACTGCGCCGGTGGGGTCCTGAACCAGTCCTGTGATCGCTCCCTGGTCGGCCTGGGCAAATGCCCTGCTCCCCGCAGCGCCAAAGCAGAACAGAAGCGTGAGAACGAGCGCGACACGAAGTCTGCTGAAGTGGGAGCCGAGAGAACGGGCGCCGCGATGGTTGTGATGTGAATGCATAGATCCTTACTCCTCCAAAAAAACGCTGGCTGAATTTGCCCAGTCCACAGTCGTCGCGGTCGCCGTATTGCCTGCGATCGAATGCCGTGGCTGGAACGCTCTCCTGGATAGCTCAGCCTCTACCTGGAGTGAAACCGCGTTCATTACCGCGAAAAGGTCCCTTTTGAAGCAGACGAAGGGTGCCAAACCGAAGTGTCATTGTCAAGGCATATTTTTAGAGGGTCTTAGATACCATTCGGTATGAGTTTGAGAGTGTGCTTACAACCCTTTCTAAATGTCAGATTGTCTAGAAATGGGCATGTAATCGCTGTCAATCGGACAACGTGTTCGATAAGCGGCACGACTCGCCGCCTGATCAGATCGGTCGGACCATTTGCCTCCTTCGCTGTAACCGAATTCATTAGTGTCATGTAACCGTGTTCAAATGGACTGCACTTCCAGATCGCTAAAAGCTGTCATGACATTTAGCGTGAGGCGACAGGATGAGGAGAGTCAGCATGATGGATTGGAGCTGCCCGGTGACAGAACATTGCGAGTGGTATGGAGCAAAGGGTAAAGTGGCGGTCGGCGGCTCACGTGAGTCGATTGGAGCCACTCACATGAAACGAAACGCACTAAAGCGAAGCTTGCGCCTCGGTCTCGTCCCCGGCCTCATCCTCTTCGGGTCCATATTGCACGCACAGACAGGGTCTGCAACGGCCCCCGCCGTGGTCCGCAAGGACGGCCACTTCGAGATGACGGTCGACGGCAAGCCATTCCTCATGCTCGGCTCGCAGATCAACAATTCAAGCTCCTGGGCGAGCACGCTGCCGCAGGTCTGGCCGGCGCTTGAAGCAATGCACGCTAACACCGTTGAGGCGCCCATCTACTGGGAGCAGATGGAGCCGGAGCAGGGCAGGTTCGACTTCAGCAGCGTCGACATGCTGGTCAACGGGGCACGGGAGCACAAGCTCCGGCTTGTGATTCTCTGGTTCGGGACATGGAAGAACGGCCAGAACCACTACGTTCCTGAATGGATCAAGAGCGACACGAAGAAGTATCCCCGCGAGATCGGGCCCTACGGCAAGGTGCTCGACGTGATGTCGCCCAACTCGGCCACGAACCTTGACGCGGACAAGAAAGCGTTTTCCGCGCTGATGCACCATATCCACGAGATCGATGCCGCACAGCACACCGTGATCATGATGCAGGTCGAGAACGAGTCGGGGTCGGTCGGCGCGGTTCGCGATTACTCCGCCGCAGCAAATAAGCAGTTTGCGGAGCAGGTCCCCGCCGCGCTGACGAGTGCGCTGCATCTGCATGGGGGCAGCTGGTCGCAGGTCTTCGGGGCAGATGCCGACGAGCGCTTCGCAACCTACTCGACCGCGAAGTACATCAACGAGGTCACGGCAGCGGGTAAGGCGGAGCATGCCATCCCGATGTACTGCAATGTATGGATCACGTATCCCGTGCATGCGCTTGAGAATCGCGACCACGCGAGCCCAGGCCAGGAGTATCCGAGCGGCGGTGCACAGCAGGGCAACATCGCCATCTGGAAGGCTGCGGCACCGGCGATCGACGCGGTCGCCCCGGACTTCTACTCGAACGACGCCTCCCTCTTTCGCGAGGTCCTGGCGGCGTACCACCGCGACGACAACCCTGTCTTCATCCCGGAGACGGGGCTCGGCAAGAACGTCGGTCGTTACTTCTTCTACGCGCTTGGACAGGGTGCGATCGGCTTTGCCCCCTTCGGCGTCGACTTCACCGACTGGACCATCCGCGACGCGAAGATTCCTCACAACATGGAGGAGAACTTCGCACTCTTTGCTCCGATGCAGGAGCAGGTCGCGAAGCTGAACTTCGAAGGCAAGCTGCAGACGGCGGTCGAGGAGAAAGGCACAGCCCGGCAGACGCTACACTTCGGCGAGGTCGATGCCGTGGTGTCGTTCGGATATCCGCAGAGCGACGGTGAAGTACCTCCCGGCACCGCCGACCTGCAGGGCCGTGCCATGGTCGCGCAGCTCGGACCCTACGAGTTTCTGGTGACCGGCTTCGATGCCAGCGTCAGCTTTGTGCTCGCAGCGCCTGGAACGGGAAAGACGCAGGAAAAGCAGATCGAGATCCTGCGCGCGGATGAGGGCCAGTATGTAAACGACACCTGGCAGACGTCGCGGATCTGGAACGGTGATCAGACCGATCGCGGGCTGAACTTCAGGGACCACAACAAGGACGTCGTCAAGATTCGGCTGCACACGATTCCGCTGTATGACCACAACAAATAAATTGCGCTTGGAACTGTTACACACTCCAGAACGAGGCAACTCCCATGTCCAGAACGCCACGCGCTACCGCCTCCCTGCTCTCGATCGCTGCACTTGCAGCCTGCAGCTACGCTCCTCTTTCCGCGCAGACATCGAAGGCAACTCAGAAGCCTGCAACCCCGGCTACGACGCAGCCTGGCGCGATGAACGACATCCTCTATGGTGCCGCCTACTACCATGAGTACATGCCCTATGAGCGGCTGGATAAAGACGTAAAGCTCATGAAGGACGCGGGCCTGACAGTCGTGCGCATGGGCGAGTCGACCTGGAGCCTGTGGGAGCTTGAGGACGGCAAATTCGAATATGCATGGATGGATCGTGTCGTCGACGCGATGGGAAAGGCCGGCATCAAGGTCATCATGGGGACCCCGACCTACTCCATCCCGACGTGGATGTATCACGCGCACCCGGAGATTCTTGCGCGACCGATGCACGGCGGCGAGACGGCTTACGGGATGCGGCAGAATATGGACACAGACAGCCCTGCCTATCGGTTCTATGCGCAGCGGCTGATCCGCAACATGGTCGAGCACTACAAGAACAACCCGAACGTCATCGGCTGGCAGATCGATAACGAGACGTCGTCTTATGGTGCGACCAATCACGATGTCTTCACCGGGTTTGTCACGCACCTGAAACACAAATTCGGAACGACCGATGCGCTGAACAAGGCCTGGGGTCTGAACTACTGGGGCCAGGATGTGAATGGCTGGGAGAATATGCCCACGCGCGACAGCACGATCAGTACCGGTTACAAACTTGAATGGACCCGCTGGGAGCAGATGCGCGTGACCGACTTCCTGAACTGGCAGGGCGACCTGGTGCGCGAGTATCGCGGTCCCGGCCAGTTCGTCACGCAGGATCTAGGCGGCGTGATGAAGCGCGATGTCAACGAGTTCGCGGAGTCAAAGGGTCTTGATGTCGTCGCCAACAATCCTTACCACGGCACGCAGGACCACTTCGACGGCGCCTCGCAGGCAGAGCAGGGCGACTATACGCGCTCGCTGAAACACATGAACTTCCTGGTGACCGAGACCAATGCGCAGACCACCGACTGGTCCTCCGCTTACCAGTATCCGCCGTACGATGGCCAGCTTCGGCTCGATGTGTACACGCATCTTTCAAGCGGAGCGAACATGGTGGAGTACTGGCATTGGTCGTCGATCCCGTCTGGCCAGGAGACCTACTGGAAGGGCGTTCTCTCGCATGATCTCGAACCAAACCGGGCCTACGCTGAGGTGTCGAAGACGGCACACGAACTGCAGAAGATCGGGCCGCACCTCGTCAACCTGAAGATCAAGAACGACGTTGCCATTCTCTACAGCGTGGACTCCGCGAATGCGCTTGACTTCATGCCCTTTGCGCTCGAGCGCACCGGCCAGTGGCAGATGGGGCGATCCCTCGCTGACTACAAGACGCTCGTCGACCAGCTCCATAAATCGCTCTTCGACGCAAACGTTGGATCAGACTTTGTTTTCCCGGAAGATCCGGACTTCAGCCGTTACAAATTGATCGTTATCCCTCCGCTGTACATTGCGGATGATGCGCTGCTGACCAAGATCGCCGACTACGTGAAGGGTGGCGGCCACGTCCTGATGACCTTCAAGAGCGGCTTCGCCAATGAGAACTCGGCGGTCCGCGCGGTCCGCGCCCCCGGCCCGCTCCATGAGGCCGCCGGCTTCACCTACCAGGAGTTCTCAAATCTCGAAAAGCCACTAGCCTTGAAGGGTGATCTGCTCGGCGGCGAGGGTGCTCCCTCGGCGATGTACTGGGCGGAGTTTCTGATGCCCGATCATGCGAAGACCCTCGCCACCTATGACCATCCCTTCTTTGGCCGCTGGCCCGCGATCACGCGTAATGAGTACGGCTCCGGGACACTGACCTATGAGGGAACCTACCTGTCAGAGGCCGCGCAGAAGACGGTCATGCTCGATGTACTGAAGCAGGCTCACCTGCTGAACCCTGACCAGCTGCCGGAGAAGGTGCGCGAGAAGAACGGCGTCAACGGCATGGGCAAGGCTCTGCACTACTATCTCAACTACTCGAGCGATCCCCAGACCTTTGCGTACAGCCGTGGGGCGGGGACGGAGCTGCTGAAGAGCGCATCCGTCGCTGCAGGCCAGTCGATTACACTGGCGCCATGGGATCTGGCGATCATCGAGGAGAAGTAGGCTGCGCCGTGGGAGCACTTCGGATCGCAGGGGGAGTCGTCGGCGCACTGCTGCTGATGCCCCCCTGCATCGCGCAGACCCATCCCTCTTCGAAGGCTGCAGCACCCTTGAGCACAGCAGATGCAGCCGTGTTGACACGTGCTCTGAGCGCCTACGATAGTGGCGATGCGGCCTCAGCCAAGCCTGAGCTTGAGCGTCTGGCGACGAAATATCCCACAAACTTCCCGGCCAATGAAGCGCTTGGCATTCTCTACGTCGAGGCCGGAGACTTCGCCCACGCACTTCCCTTCCTCGAGCACGCCGCCGCCACAAAGCCAAACGATGCACCCGCCCAGACGAACCTCGGCGCGGCATATCTGCAGGCGAACGACGCGAAGGCTGCGGTCCGTGTGCTGCACCATGCGACGATCGTCGATCCCAGGAACGCGGCCGCCTTCGCGAGCCTCGGCCGAGCGCTCTTTCTCAACAAGCAGCCGGCCGAGGCGGCGAAGGCCTTTGCGCATGCGGCGGAACTTGATCATGCGAACACCGATGACACCTACAACTGGGCGCTGGCGCTCTACGATGCGCACAAGGATGCGGAGGCCGCGACTGTTCTTGAGCGGACGCCTGCTGCCCAGCGCACCGAGTCTGTCGAGGCGCTGTGGGGTGACGTAGAGGAGCGGCGGGGCCACTTCAAAGAGGCCGTCGAGCACATGCAGTCGGCGGCACGCATCGCTCCGAGTGAGGCGACGACCTATGCCGTTGCCATGGAGCTGCTGCGGCACTGGTCGTGGGAGCCAGCGATGCAGATGACGCAGTTCGGCGTGAAGCAGTATCCGCAGAGCGTGCGCATGCAGCTTGCGAATGGAATCGCTTACTTCGGCAGCGGACGCTACGTCGAGGCCTCGGGTGTCTTCGGCGCCCTGCTTGCCTCTGACCCCGCGAACGAGAACTACGGCAGCCTGCTGGGGCGCAGCTGTGCGGCCACCGGGGGAGCCGCGGCAGCAGAGTGTGACTCGTTGATCGCCTTTGCTGATAAGCATCCGAAGAACGCGCAGATCGATGTCTCCGCCGCCGTCAGCCTGCTGCACCAGCCGTCAGCTGAGCAGCATTTGGACCAGGCACAGGGCTTGCTCGAGACCGCGATCCGCAACGATCCGAAGATCCCCGAGGCCTGGTATCAACTTGGCGTTCTGCAGCAGCAGCGGTTGCAGTGGAAGGAGAGCGCGGTCTCGCTTGCGAAGGCGGTCGAGTTGCGTCCAACCTTTGCTGAAGCGCACTATCGCTTATCGCGCGCCTACTCGCATACCGGCCAGCCGGAGCTTGCGAAGGCCGAGATTGCCTTGCAGCAACGCTACAGTCAACAGGAAAAAGATGAGAGCAACGCGAAGCTCAAAGAGGTGACGATATTTCTCGTGGGGTCCCACTAGACGGTCTGCTGCGCTCGATCGCAGAGAAACAATCGCTGAGCCGCCGCGAGTTTCTGCGCGCCGTCTCCGGCAGCGGTGCGGCCAACGCGATGCTTGGCTTCTCGCCGCTGAAGGCGATGGCCATGGCGCCGAAGAAGAAGGTGGTCGTCGTCACCTTTGGCGGCGGCGCGCGTGATGAGGAGACCTTCGCACCCGAGGGCCAGCAGTACATTCCACACATGCTCAACGAGCTGATTCCGCAGGCTACTTTTTACACGCAGGTCGTCAATCGCGGAATTCTGGGCCACTATGTCGCAACTGCCAGCCTGGCGACTGGCGTCTACGAAACCTTCAATAACTTTGCCCCGGTTGCGCCGCATAGCCCGACGATCTTCGAGTACTTTCGCCGCGATTTGAAGCGGCCTGCAAGCGACGCCTGGGTCATCGCGCCAAGCAACGGCTTCAACCGGATCGGCGAGAGCGACCACGAGCTCTACGGCAGCGGCCTGGGCGCGCACGTCATCCTCCCAAAGCAGCTCTTGAACGGTGCGCTCGCAGGCGGATCGAATCCCTACGAGCATCTCCTGCGCGATAACTACGAGTCGGCGGAGCAGGTTCCGCTTTCAGGATCAGCGGCGGCGAATCACGTCGATCTCGATGAGCTCGCTAAGATCATGCGGCTCTCCGTCACCGACTTTCTCGCCCACGCACGAACGGTCTCAAGCCCGGATGAGCTCTCCATCTACATTGCGAAGCAGATCATGCAGCAGGTCTCGCCGAGCCTGATGTGGATCACGCTGCATGACATCGACATCGCACACTCCGGGGCGTATTCGCTCTACACCGATGCGGTGCGCCGCTCGGACCGGCTCTGTGGCGAGCTGTGGTCGGCGATCCAGGCGAACCCCGAGTACAAGGGGCAGACCTCGATGTTTATACTTCCCGACTTCGGTCGTGATGCCGATGGTGACGCGGGCGGCAACGGCTTTCAGCACCATCGCACGGGCGACCCACTCTCGCGCACCACGTGGATGCTCGCGATGGGGCCGGGGATCCGCGAGAACGTCACGGTCGACCGCATGGTTGAGCCGGTCGACCTGGTCCCGACGCTCGGCGGCATCCTGCAGTGCAGCACGCGCTTCTCCTCTGGCAAGCCGCTGATGGAGGTGCTGTAGCGATGGCGTACATTGTCCAGGTCGCAGACTTCGCTGGCTATCCGCCCCTTGGCCGTGCGCTGGCCACGGAGCATCTCGCGCTGCTGCAGCGGCTGCCCGCGGTCTTCGCCGCGCTTCTGTTGCGCGAGGTTGTGGACTTCGACTGGCGGTTTCCAGCGGAGCAGGCTGACGTCACTCGGCAGTTCCGTTTTCTTGCTTCGCTTGATGCGCAGCGCCTGCAAGCCACAACGGCAGCCTTCGCGAGCCTCTCGATCTCGGATGCGATGAAGGAGGAACGATGGGCGGTCGCGCCCGGAGCCTTCAGCGAACGGCTCGCGGCATACCTCTGGACCGTGCACCAGATGGACCTCTTTCGAGAGGCTGCGACGAGCTATCAGAAGGCCCTGCTCGAAGCGGAGCCAGAGCCCTTGCCGACGGTCCCGCGGCTCTGCTGCGTCGTCATCGGAAAAGAGGCTTCGGCAGGAACGATCAAGCTCTTCCAGAAGTTGCGGCCGCACGGAACGTACTTCAGCCAGGTGAAGGCGAGCGGCAGTCTTGACGGCTTATTCACAGCGATCCAAGCGCGAGTGAAGGCGCATCCCGGAGCCTACGCCCATTGGTATGTGG
>CAZZZQ010000032.1:0-13175 GCA_964658405.1 uncultured Sphingomonas sp. | reverse complement strand
CAAAAGCAGCCATCGGAGCCTTCTCTGCTGCTAGGTGGCCTCGTCGAGCAGGAGTGTATCTGCCAGGGTTGCGATCTCTGCGAGATCACGCCCTGCAATACCCTGCAGATCCCCGTAGATGCCTGCGGTCGATTCGATGAGGGTGTGGAGCTGAGCCTCGCGCTTGGACCAACGCTTCATCGTTGCCTTCTTCTCGTCCGCCAGATCTTTCTGCATCTCAGTCCACCGCTCGGCGATCGCCTCGATGCGCCCTCTAAACTGAGGACCCGTCAAATACCCATAGACCAGGGTGCTCTTTGTCTGCTGTCCTTCTTCGTTACGTCGCTGACTCGCCAGGAGTAGAAGGCTTGAGCGCAGCGCCGTTGCGACCGGGAGCGTGCATCCCAGCGACGAGACCCATACGCCATCGACTTCGTTGAAGTGCTGCACATCGGGCGGCATGGCTTGCGAGACGATGACTGCAAGATCAGCTCGAGCACTGCGCTGATCTGTCTTGAGTTTCGGCAGCCATCCCGCCTGCCACGCCTTGGTTCGCTTGAACTCCCATAAAATACGCCCACACTCGCGCCCGGAACTATCGCGAACGATGTGCAGTGTGTCGCCGCCGAACTCGCCCTTGGGTACGGGTTGCAGTTCATCGAATGGAAACTGACGGCGAAGCTGGTCTTCAAGCAGAAGCTCCAACGTCTCCCCTTGGCCTTGCTGCGACCCCTGTTGCGCTTTGCGGCTGGCATCCTCGAGCTTCGCTGCGAGCTCGCGAATCATCCTGTCTCTATCGCTCAGCTGCAGATTGAGTCGCTTTTCCGCCTCTCCAATCGCGACCGCGCGGACCTGATCGAGTTGTCCGCTTACTTCCTGCTCGACCTTCAGGGTTAGCTCGCGTTCACGATCCTCAAAGTCACGCTCCCGGCGCTTCAGTTCAGCTTCAGCGTTTTGCGCGTCCGCTAACTTCCGGGAGAGACGTTCGATGCGGTCCGCCTGCTCTTTCTGATCACGGTCGCGTTCTGCCATCTCATCGGCAAAGCGCAAGGAGATGCGTCGCTCTTCCGACTCGATGATGGACTTCTTCTCGACGGCAAGCTGGATTGCGAGCTCCTTGCCCACAGCAATCTCGGTCTGCCGAGCAACCTCCACCCCAAGCTGCTCCCGCTGTCGGGCAATCTCGTCACGCGCTTCCTGCGCTCTCCGGGTCAGCTCTGCATCGCGCTTCTCCAGAGCGTTACGGGCTTCTGCGGACAATCGTTCCTGGCGCTCAAACTCGCTTTGCTGCTTTGAGATTGCCTCATCCTTCGCGCGAAGTTTCGTTTCAAAATCAATCCGTGTCGCCTCGAGGAGCGGAGCCGCCAAGGCTTCCGTGAGAGGGACGGGGGTCCCACACTTCGGGCACGCGACTGTTGGTTGCTGAAGTGCAAAGGATGGTGTCGAGGACATCTTCTTCTCCGAAAACAGATTGCTGAATCGCCAGGCACCCGGTTGCTTCATCAGGTCCTGAGATTGACTCCCGCGCTGGTTCGTCAACGAGGATCGATGCCAGCCATCACAACCTCCTGACGCTCTCCATGAGCGACTCAGCCGAGCTTCAGGATATATTGACATCCTTTGAGATCAAATGCCGGAGGCGGAATCCGTCCTGGCTTTCGGTCCACCTGAGCCACGAGAGCATAACTGTCGAGAGGGTACGTATGCCCCGCGCAACAGATTCGATTCACCCCTGATTCAGGGATGGAGGCGGTAGGCGACGATCTCAGCGTTGAAGGATGTGCCGCTCAGGCGAGACGTCTTGAGCAGGAGTTCGAAATATGGAAGCCGCTCAACGCGGAGATCCGCTCGAAACTTCTTCATCTGGGACTCGGAGGTCAGGAACTCCGCGGCCGCCGCAGTCGCATCGGCATCGGTCCCGGCCAGAATCAGCACATTTCCAGTCCGGCTCTGGTTAGGCAGGTACGAGATGACGCTGTAGCCGGTCAGAGAGTTGCGGTCCATCGCGGCCATGTAGACGGGCGGCTCCCCCGGCTGAGGATGACGATTGGCGATGAACATCTGTGCTCGCTGATTGTCGTAGTCGAGACTGAAGTTGAGCTGATCGTCGAAGATCCTCACCCAGGGATTCGCTTTCCTGCCACCAATGAGGATCAGATTGTCCCGTTTGATCGAGTCCGCTGTAAAGAAACGTGACAACTGCAGGTGCATCCGCGATGGCAGAGGCGGGAGAAGCAGAATTTGCTGCGCGGCGTGAAAGTCGCCAAGCATGACCAGGTTGTGAAGAAAGACGGTTCGGACATCAGCCTTTCGATCTGAACTCAGCGTGGAGCTTTGCGCGTCTCGGAGGTAGTTGCGATCGAGATAGTCACTGAAGGAGATGGGGCGGCCCAGCATCTCCTCGCTGAGACTTACGGACGCGTCGGGCAGAACAAGATCGGTCTCTGCGCTCGGCCGCGTAAAGTCCGCCCAGAAGGCTGACAGCTCCGGAAGACCTTCCCATGGATGGGACAACCGACTCATACGGTGATTCTGGACCAGCAACCATCCGCACAGAATCGTCAGCACCACACTGACCGCGATCCAGACCCAGGGCTGAGGGGACGGGCTATCCTGCCCCGCAACGGAGTGGATCGCTACAACGTCGGTCGACAGGTCGGGATGGGCGACGGTTACTGGCGCTGCGGCTTCCTCGACCGGGGCGGTTCGCCATCCGAAGATTGGCTTGTAGCCACCTCGCGGGATCGAAAAGATCAGCGGCTCGTCCGCGCCTTCGCCCGCGAAGTACAGTTCGATCCGCTTTCTGAGTTCGGTCGCGTTGACCCGGACTATATTGTCCTGACTCCGATCGTAGCTGGCGGGTCGTCCGAAGACCCGCGCTCCGATCTCCTGCTCGTGGATCTCTGGGCAGCCCTCCTTTAAAGACTGGCCACCGACGTAGAGTAGAAAATCCCGCAGCCGCGTCGATCGGCGCAGCTGAACACTCGCAGCTACACGTTCGATGAGGGCGCGCCGTTGCTCGACGTCAGGCTCGCTGCAGATGGCCTGTTTCAAAGGATGATTTGTTTCCGAGACCATCGCGTGCACAAGTCTAGCACCACGAATCAGCAACATTGAAGAGCCCCGGCGAGGGCGACTTTCACAGGAATGGCGGGAGGTATCGATTTCTTACCGTAAGAACTACCTCCCTTTTCCGGTAAATTAACTTGCCGACCCCTCCTCAGGTCCCGAGGATGGGGTGTCTTTAAAACCTCCTCTTCGCTCGTTTTCGCGCGAGGAGTCCATCTCTGATCGACCGTACCTGCTGCTGGAGAACCGAACGATGAAGTCATCCGGAAACGCCCGCCGCACCTTCCGCGCCATTTTCGTGGCCCTTGCAATGATTACGACCCTCCTGGTCGGCAGCTACTCCGCTTCGGCGCAGCGTTATCTCGGCACGATCAATGGCCAGGTGACGGATAACAGTGGCGCGCGCATTCACGACGCCTCCGTGACTGCAACCGAGGCGCTGACGAAGTTCGTGAGCAAGGCGGTGAGCGACAGCTCGGGTACCTACAGCTTCCCTTCGCTCAATCCAGGAACCTACACGCTGACCATCGTCTCCTCCGGCTTTCGGACCGAAAGTCGTGCAGAGATCATCCTGACGGCCGGACAGACCCAGCAGGTCGACTTTGCTCTCTCTGTCGGCCAGGCCGATCAGACGATCTTCGTCACCGCGGATGCCGCGAGCCTCGATACCGGATCCGCCAACCTCAGCCAGACAATCAGCACCAAGGAGGTCACGGACCTTCCCAACGTCGGTCGAAATCCCTTCGTTCTAGCGACCCTCACCGCCGGCATCACCTCCACCGCCTACACGAACGGCAAGGCCAGTAACTTTACGAATCCGTTCTCTGGGACCGCAGTGCAGGTGGTCTCCAATGGAAACGGTGGCCACAATCGCCTGACCCTCGACGGAATTCCCGATGACCCGGCAGAGCGCTTTTCCGGGGCCAGCTACACCGGTTTCGTTCCTTCGCCTGAGGCCGTCCAGGAGGTAAAGGTCCAGACCGCTATTTTCGACGCCCAGTATGGGCATGGTAACGGTACCGTCACCAACACGGTTGTTAGAACGGGTACAAACAGCCTTCATGGGGCGGCGTACTACGTCTTTCAAAACACCTACATGAATGCCAATACCTATGAGCGGGTCCCGAACCAGAACTCTTCAAATCCAACCGCACGGACTCCTCGAGGCAACGACCAGCTTAGCCAGACCGGCATCGTCGTCGATGGCCCGGTGTTTATCCCGAAGGTCTATGACGGCCGGGACAAGACCTTCTTCATGGTTTCGTTCGAGCGTTATCAATCCCATGTCTCACTTCCCTACAGCTCACGCGTTCCTACCGTTGCCGAGCGGGCAGGCGACTTCTCTGACCTTTGCACGACCTTTGTAGCCGGTGTCTGCGCTGCTGGCAGCGGGATCCAGATCTACGATCCGCTCACCGCGAACGCTGCGGGAAATCGCACGCCCTTCCTTAACAACAACATCGCGTCGCGCATCAATGCGGCTGGGGCGAGTCTGCTGAAGTACTACCCGCTCCCGAACGCCTCCAGCGGCAATATCAATTACATCTCGCCGCAGACCTCTTATCCCAGCTCCTACCCTTCCTTTATCGTGCGCGTCGATCAGGCAATCGGCCAGAGCAACAAGCTGAACGCCATCTTCTTCAAGTCAGGCTTGACGCAGAGCTATCCCTTTGAGGGCTTCACACAGGGAGTTGGTCCGGCGACCAGCGCGACCGGGTATGGCTATAGCGTCTACCGGCGGAACATCGGCGGCAGCCTTGATGACGTCCAGGTCCTGTCACCCAGCCTTGTTCTCGACACTCGCCTCGGCGTTCTCTATCACCCGTTCGGCCTCACCTACCCCGGCAATCAGAACTTCAATCTCGGATCGATCGGCATCAACGGTTCCGGTCTTCCCTACCAGACCTTCCCCGGCATCCAGCCGACCGACACCACGACGAACTCCGACACCTACTCGCAGCTTGCCGCTGGTGCGGGCGGGCAGGTCAGCGAAAACACCACCGGATCGCTCGACGTCATCCTGACCAAGACCATTGGGAATCACTCGATCCGGATCGGCTTCGACGGAAATCTCGTTCGCTACAACGTGCAGAATCCGCAGTCAGGCCTGGGCACCTTCCAGTTCAATCGTCAGTTCACGCAGCAGAACTCGCTCACCACAAACGTGGGCGCGGACGCCAACTCCGGAAATCCTTTCGCCGCGATCCTGCTGGGCTATCCCTCGTCTGGAAGCTTCAATAACCAGGTTGCCTTCGCGTTGCAACAGATCTACCTGGCCCCTTTCGTCCAGGACGATTGGCGTGTTACCCCGAAGCTCACCCTTAACCTTGGGCTGCGCTACGACTACGAGTCGCCCTTCACGGATCGCTTCAACCGCATGAGCTCCAGCTTCTGCCTGACCTGCCAGAACCCCCTCCAGGGATCGGTTCCGAATCTCGCGCTCAACGGCGGGCTCACCTTTACAAGCCCGTCCAACCGGACCGCCTACCCGGGGGACTTCAACAATGTCCAGCCTCGGGTCGGCCTCGCATACCAACTGAATCCCAGCCTGGTCGCCCGCGCCGGCTTTGGCGTCATCTATCTGAATACCCTTGAAACCCCTTACGCACAGGGCTTCAGTGCGACGACAAGCTACGTAGCCAGTACGGATGGCGAGCATCCGATCAACAGCATTAGTAATCCGGTCCCTACTGGCGTTGTTACTCCGACTGGCAGCTCCCTTGGACTTTCGACGCAGCTCGGTCAGAATGTGACCTTTATCGATCCCAACCATGTTCAGCCCAAGAGCACGCAGTACTCGGCCAGCATCCAGGCGCAGATGCCCGGCAATGTTGTCCTGCAGGTGGCGTATCTGGGGGCGCGACCGACCCGGCTGGAGGTCAATCACAACATCAACGTCCTTCCCGGTCAGTACTACAACGGGGGCGCGGCTGGGGTCACCTACTTGACGACCTCTATCGCAAACCCCCTTGCTGGCAAGATCCCCAACTCGTCGCTCAACGCGGCGACGATCCAGCGCTACCTTACTCTGCTCCCCTTTCCCGAGTTCGGGACGGTGACGGAGTACGGCTCCTCCATCGGCACTGCCCCTTATAACTCGCTGCAGATCACGGCAAGCAAGCCGCTGAGCCATGGCTTCTCCCTGCAGGGCAACTTCACCTGGTCGAAGACGATGCTGCACAACGCCTATCTGAACCCCTTCGATACGCGGCTTGCCTCGTATCAGGATCCGAATCCGAATCTCGTAGGGAATCTCTTCGCCATCTACCAATTCCCCAAGCTGCGGGACAAGCCTGCCTATATCCGGCTGGCGGCGGGTGGCTGGCAGGCCAGTACCGTGCTGCGGGCTTACAACGGCAGCCTGGTCTCGGCTCCGTCGAACGTGAATGTAATCGGCAATATCAAGCTGGCTAATCCTACCTACCGCCGGGCTTATAACACCTGCTACCTGAACACGGCAGGTCAGCCGGTCACCTCCTCGACCTCCCCGGCATGCGACAGTCTCTCGCCCGTGCCTGCTTTCCAGCAGCGCCTTGCCTACACCTCGCAGAGCAACAGCATCTATCTCCCGGTGCGCCAGCGGGTCCATCCGCTGGTGGACTTCTCGCTCTTCAAGGTCTTCCCGATCCATGAGAAGACAACCTTCGAGATTCGTGGCGAGTTCTTCAACGTCATGAACACCCCGATCTTCGGCTCTCCGGGAACCACCCTTGGAAGCACGACCTTTGGTCTGGTCACGCTGACACAGGTCAATGACGCTCGCATCGGGCAGCTTACCGGCCGAATCAACTTCTAGGCAGCCGCGCGATCACAAAGCGAGCTGCATTGCTCTCTCCCATGTCTCTCTCAATCCCCGCTGCGGTCGATAGCAAAGACCGCGGCGGGACGTTTCCGACCCTCACTGAAATTTGACTTTGTGTCAGGATGAAGAAGGACGTCCGTCTATGGTTTTGCGATCATTCTGCCTCGGGGCTGCTGCTCTTCTTCTCCTTAGCCGGAATGGCGCTTGCCTCGCACAAGACCGCACGGCTTCAACAGCCAACACCCTCACAGAGCTCCGCGCCGGCTTCAAAGATCCGCCAGCCAGCGCCAGACTTCGCTGCTACTGGTGGTGGCTGAACGGCAACACCAACAAGCCCACCATCACTCATGACCTCGAAGAAATGAAGGCCAAGGGGATTGGCGGCGTCCTGCTGGTTGATGCCGACGGCTCCAACCAGACGGGCAATTCCGAAGTGCCTCGTGGCCCCACCTTTGGCAGCCCGGCATGGATTGAGCTTTACACGCATGCCCTGCGGGAGGCGGACCGCCTCGGGCTCGAAGTCACGCTCAACATCACCAGCGGATGGAATCTTGGCGGTCCGCAGGTCACACCCGAGCAGGCCTCCAAGCTTCTCACGTGGACGCGAACCCAGGTCCAAGGTGGATCTCGTATCACTTTGCGCCCCCCGGCGCCTGAACGCAAGAACGGCTTCTATCGTCAGATCGCAGTCCTGGCCTACCCGCTGGGGCGCGGGGATCAGCTCGCGCCGCAACCGGGAAACCTCTCCGCCCGCTCGGCCGCTGCTGAGACTGGCTTCAGCATGCCCGACTCCTCAGCCATGCTCAATCCCGGACCCGTCGGGCGCGCCGACACCGCTCTTGCCGGCGTCCAGAACCTGACAGCGAGGCTTAATTCTGCCGGTATTCTGGCATGGGATCCACCCCCTGGCCGGTGGGAGATCCTCAGGATCGGCTATACCGACTCCGACGCGCGCGTCTCGACCGCCAGTGGCGCCTGGCAGGGTCTGGCCATCGACTATCTCGACCACACTGCCTTTGACAAGTACTGGGAGGCGACGGTGGACCCCTTGCTTACGGCGGCGAAACCGTTCCATAGCCTCAAATATCTGGCAACTGACTCTTGGGAGCTCGGCGGCACCAACTGGACCGGCAACTTCCACGAGCAATTCAAGAAGCTTCGCGGCTATGACCCCATTCCCTGGCTCCCCGTTGTGGCGGGCCGGATCGTGGGCAGCGCCGACGAAAGCACACGCTTCCTGACCGATCTTCGCCGCACCGTGGCCGACCTGGTCGTCACCGAGCACTACGACGTCTTTGCCGCTCACGCCGCCGCGCATGGCCTGGGTGTGCAGGCTGAGAGCGGCGGCCCGCACGGTGCGCCGATCGACGCCCTTGAGACCTTCCGCCACTCCGCCATCCCCCAGACTGAGTTCTGGTCGCAGAACCCTCACCGCCACTCCGACTCGGAGCGCTTCTTCACGAAGGAGGGCGCCAGTGCCGCACACATCTACGGCCAGCGTTTGGTCGCACAGGAGGGTGAGACCTCGATCGGCCCGCAATGGTCGGAATCACTGGCAACCGACTTGAAGCCTTCCTTTGACATGGCAATCACCGAGGGGATGAATCGGCTGGTCTGGCACGAGTTCACCTCCAGCCACGACCCCACCGCGCTCCCCGGGCAGGAGTACTTCGCCGGGACGCACCTGAACCCTAAGATCACCTGGTGGAACGCCGCGCCCGCCTTCTTCGCCTATCTCAATCGTGTTCAATTCGTCATGCAGCAAGGTACGCCGGTCAGTGACTTGCTCTACTTCTACGGCGACAACGTGCCAAACTTCGTCCGCCTCAAGGGTGAAGATCCGGCACATGTTCTCCCCGGGTACGACTACGATGTGACCAACGAAGACGCGTTGCTCCACACGATCGACACCGCCGGCGGCCGGCTCCGAGGTCCCGGCGGAGTTGAATGGAAGGCTCTTGCGATTCCCTCTACCCGGCGCATTTCACTCGCTATCCTCGAGCGCATTGAGGCTTACGTGAGGGAGGGCGGCACTGTGATCGGCGCTCCCCCGGAGGCTACGACCGGACAGGTTGGGTCTGTGACTGCAACGACCTTCCAGACCCTGACGGCGAAAGTCTGGGGTTCCTGCCAAAGTGCTCCCCACCATGCGTACGGGAAGGGCCAGGTCTTCTGCTCTCCCGATGCCCATGCTGCACTGCAGGCCATGAAGATTCCTCAGGACCTGGACGCTGCGGACCTTGACGCCAGCTCCACCGGCGAACTCGACTACATCCATCGACGTCTGCCCGACTTCGAGCTTTACTTTCTTCGCAACGGGTCCGCTACTGCGAAGCAGCACGACCTGATCTTCCGCACCGATCGTAAGTTGCCGGAGCTTTGGGATCCGATCACGGGCGACGTGACGGCGCTTCCCTCTCAGACGCTGCCGGATGGACGCGTCCGGACCTCGGTCGATCTGCCCGCCTTCGGCTCCGCAGTCCTCGTCTTCGGGGCCCAGACTAAAACTGGTGGCCCGAGGACGACAACGGCTCTTCCGATTACCGTTCTTACGCCTTGGACGATCAATTTTCAGCCCGGTCGGGGTGCCCCCGCGGCGCCTCTCCAGACCACTGAGCTCAAGAACTGGACGGACTCGGCCGATCCCGGTATTCGGTTCTTCTCGGGTACGGCGACCTATCGAACGACGATTGATGCTCCGAAGACCGCGGGCAAGGGTCTCTGGCTGCGTTTTGGGGACATCCATGAGATTGCGACGGTCCGGATCAACGGGAAGAGCCTTGGCACCGTGTGGGCAAAGCCCCTAATGATCCGTGTCGACCAGGCGATCAAACCAGGCCATAATTCGCTCGAGATCGAGGTCACCAATCTCTGGCCTAACCGCATCATCGGCGACCTGCAGCCCGGTGTAACGCGCCGCTTCACGAATACAAACATTACGGCTTACACGGCAGAGTCACCGTTACTGCCCTCTGGATTGACTGGGCCGCTTCAATGGATTATTGAACAGTAACAACTGTGATCAGGAATGCCGGAAGAACAGCGTTGACGGTCTCCGCTTCGGCGGGACCATCGGTGATTTATTTTGAGAGCTGGCCCACCAGATTGAGATCGATTCCAACGGTGTCATCGGCCTTCCAGATCAGGAAGCTTGGGTTTTTAAGGCCCCACTCCACGTATGGAACGATGAACTTTCCTGTCGCTGTAGCCCGTGAGCCATTGATGCTGATGTGCATCGGGACCGTCAGATCGTGCGCGATGCCGAGTAAAGTAAAGACGCCGCGGACCTGGACGGTGGACTCCCCAGCGGCAGCCAAGGTTCCACTGTAGGAAGCAGGCGCGAACGAGACCGTATTGAACTGGTCGATTTTCAGGATGCTCTGGTCCATCTTCTTGTCGCGGCTCCCGTTTCCGGTCTTACCGCTGCCCGCCGCAACGACAACCATCCCGGAGATGTGGGACGCAGCGGGGTCGAACGTAATCACCCCCGACGACACGTGAAAGATACCATTCACAACCTCATGGGTGGTGTTCAGCTTCATCTTGACTTCGCTGGCATCGGTGTTCACGTTGAACGTCCGCTCCTGAGCGAGCGCTGATGAAGCAATCAGACATCCGAAGGCTACGAACGCTGGGATCTTCATGGCATCTCCCTTGTGAATTCCAGTTCGAATCTAGACGACGACTGCCTGCGGCGGTGCCGCGTTCCGCTGGGCGACGCGAGTGAGTCTAGCCGTAACTTGCATCGCCCCGGGCCATACCCTGAGGCAGAAGGGCAGGACAGCACGCGCGAGTTTGTTATTCAAGCCATTGGCGGCAAGTTGGGCTAAACGCATCTGTGGCAGCATCGCAGAGCGAAGTTTTGGCTGAAATACCGGCGCCGGCTCTTTCGCTAAATAGGCAGCTGCCGCTTGACGGGCTGTATGCAGGGCGATGGAGATACCGTCGCCTGTGAACGAAGGGATAACGGCTGCCTGATCGCCGATGCAGTAGAGGCCGTCCTCTGTCGATCGCCGGAGGTATCCATACGGGATATGAGTGATGGTGATGGGTTTTGCGAGTAGCGGCTCAGCACCGCGAAGCCGCATCGCAAGGTGAGGACAGTCTTGCTGCATCGTTTCGATAAGACCTTCCCAACGAAGGCCTGCGCGTGCGAAATATCGGCGTTGCACGACACAGCAGAAATTTGTGACACCATCCTCTACCGGTTGAATTCCACCATAGCCCCCGGGATAGAGCGTTAGCTCGGAGGCGTCCGCGAGGTCAGCGATCTGACCGGCACTGAGACGGTAGTACATCTTGAATGCGACCCATTGGTCAGGGTCCTTAGGACGACCGTGGCCGCGCAGATCATGCTTCCCTGTTGCCAGAAATGCAGTTGGGGCTTCGTATGTTGTGCCGTCGTCAAGCCGAGCCTGCCAAACGTTGCCGGTGGTGCGATTCAGCGACTGCACACTCCGGCCAGATTCCATCCGGACTCCCGCGGCGATGGCTTCGGCGATGAGCGCTGTATCCAGCGTCTTACGCGTCAACGAGGCTGCGGGGAATGGCAGGGGAGCCTCTGCGGCACGCCCCGCCACGGCAAGGCGCACATAGTTGAGAGGCACGGCACCGAGCGATGCCACATCGATGCCGAGTCGATGCAGATCCTCCAGAGCTTCTCCGCTTAGAAATTCTCCGCACACCTTATGCCGCGGTGTGGTCTCGCGTTCAATCAGTGTCACACTCCGGCCCCTGCGGGCGAGCGCGATTGCAGTTGCACAGCCTGCCACTCCGCCACCGACGATAAGAACTTCATCCTGCAAAGCATGGCTCCCAGTTCACCTCAGATTTATTGATCCGCAGTGAACTTCCTGATCTCTATTCAAACTGATAGACGTTCAGGAAATCGCTTCAAAGGTCATTCTGTCCAAATCGTCATCTTGTGGCCGGCTGTGCAACCTGTTCGTTCCGCGTCGAAGTACGTCTTACAGATTGAAGGAAGAGGCGAGACGTGTGATGAATCGAGGCAAGCTCCTGGTCGTCGGCATCATGCTGATTTGCCTGGCGGTCGCAGTCCCAGCGGAGACGATTGCAGTCAGGCGTATCCAGCGGCCGATGCACCGGTTTATGGTCGCCCGCTCTGAAGATGGAAAGACTCTTGCCAATGGCGAATTCTGGCAGGTCGTGCAAGGCGATGAAGTGACGATGCGCCTCACCTATCGCTTTCTCGACGGATCGATGGACGACGAAGAGACGACCTACACACAGAAGGGCACGTTTCGGCTCGTACGCAATCGCCACATCCAGAAGGGTCCGTTCTTTACAAAGCCGATCGACTTTACGGTCGAGACTTCGACCGGCATCGTAACCAGCCGCACCTTCGACAAGAGCGGCAAAATGCACATCGAGAGTAAACGCATGGACCTCCCGGCTGATCTGGCGAATGGCATCGTGGGAACGCTACTGCTGAATGTGGCGCACAACACAAAACCTTTTCGAGTGGGCATGCTGGCCACTGTGGGCGGCGGCCGGCTGGTCCCGCTCTTGATCTCATCCGAGAACGAAGAGACGGTTCACCTGGAAGAACGGATCGTCAAAGCTACTGTCTTTCGCATCCATCCGGAGCTGAATGCCTTCGTAAGAGTATTTGCGCGAGTACTTGGCCTGCAGCCGAAAGATGTGGTGGTGTGGGTGCTCCAGGGTGAGGACCCTGCTGTGGCGGTCATCGTTGGACAGCTTGGTGGATACGGGCCTGTCGTCAGCTCGGACCTGGTCGGAGCCAGCTTCGGGAAGTAGATCCTTTTCTCATCGCGCTCTGCGGCGCGTCGTGAGTTCGTGCCAGTTCAGCCCTAGATCGACGAGAAGGATAGAAGCCAGCGTGAAGGCGATCACGCCGACCGCCGACAATACGTCCCCGAGGTGGCTCCAGTAGGAGGGCACAAGATTGAGCACGCGGCTGGAGACGAAGGTGAACGTAACCGCGTAGGAACGAGCCATCCACTGCCGATGGACGGCGATCTGTCGGTTGCGAGCAGCGATGACTGCAGCTGCGGTGCAGATCATCCAGGCGGCTCCCTGCATGGAGGTGCCTGGGAGACCGGGGCGCCCGGCGGCAAGGGCGATACCGGTGAACGCACCAATGATGACCGATGCAAAATAGATTCTGCCTAGAATGCGATGGAGGCTAAGGTGACGCTGCCGAAACCGCGATGAAAACTGCAGTGGTCCGGCAAGCAGAGCGAAGGTGCCGCACAGCGTGTGCGGAATGAGAAGCCCGCGATCCGCTATAACCTGCAGGCGGTACGCATGGTACATCGGGTAATCGGTGACCAGGAGAACCTCT
>CAZZZQ010000031.1:0-13420 GCA_964658405.1 uncultured Sphingomonas sp. | reverse complement strand
TCAATACGCCCGGCTCCCGCACGACGGGGGAGAAGGCAGCGACCTATCTGCTGACCGGGCCCGGCTGGTCAGGGACGGTTCCGGTAGGCATGAAGCAGATAAAGTGTGCGACACAAAAGATCGTCATTCTCGGCAGAACCTACGCGAATGGAACGGCTGCGGACTACAAGGCAGTCAACGCGCTGCAGGCACAGTACAAGATCGTTCCCCTCTCTTCGTGGGGCAAGCCGTTTACGGTTACGGCGCCGCCTGTCGTCGATGCGGGCTTCAGCATGACTGACAAGCCGCAGGCCGTCATCAATGCAATGGATACCTCCACCTACCTGAACATGATGGCGACGCTGATGTGCCACGCAGCGCCTCCGGCGGCGGAAGATCGTGCGATCCTGGCGAAGATGGCGACGCTTGGCGTGGAGCCCTGCAAGACGTTCGACATCACCAGGCTGGATGAGGCTACGCAGGTAGCGTTGAAGGACGTCGTCAAACTGGGGACAGAGCGCATCGAGGCCAACCAGACAAACATGGGCAGCAAGGTGAACGGCTGGACCGTCACGGTCGGGCTTGGTGTCTACGGCACCGACTACCTGAAGCGCGCTACGGTCGCTGCCTTTGGCTGGCCTGCCAATCTGCAGGCTGATGCGGTCTATCCCTACACGCTCGTTGACAGCGAGGGCGCACGGTTGACTGGAGCGAACAGATATACGATCACCTTCGCCAAGGGGCAGACGCCTCCTGTGAATGGCTTCTGGTCGATCACGATGTACATGGTGGATGGAGGATGGTGGTTCGTTCCAAACCCGCTGAACAAGTTCACGGTCAGCGCGCGCGATCATCCAAAGCTGAACGCGGACGGGTCGACCACCTTCTACCTGCAGACGGTCTCACCCGGGAAGGAGAAGGAGTCCAACTGGCTTCCAGCTCCGACGGGTGAGTTTATCCCGATGTTGCGGATGTATTGGCCGAAGCAGGAAGCGCCTTCCGTGATCGACGGTTCCTGGAAGATTCCAGCTGTCATTAAGGTCGCCTAGCGACAGCAAGACCTGGGTACCGCGGCATGCGCTGCGCCGGTGGGTTAGGAGCTGGTGTGGTCTACGACGACCTTCCAGCCTTCGTCCGTCTTTTCGAAGACGAGCGAGAAGATGCCGTCGGCGTTGCCGCCATCCTTCTTGCTGCGGTCGAGGTGATACTTGCCGATGCAGACGGCGATCGTCGCGTCGAGGGGGTGCACCTCGAGCTCGGAGAAGGCGAGCGTTCCCATGGAGCCGCGGTTCGGGTAGTTCTGGCGGTACTCGGCGATCATGCCCTGGAAGCCGCGCGAGATCTGCGTGCGGGAGATGAAGATCGTGTCGGGCGAGTCCTTGTAGCCCTTGGCGAAGGTGTCGATGTCACCCTTGTTCCAGGCCGTCTCCTGCCGGAGCAGCACCTTGATGATATCGAGCTCCTGCTGGCTCGCCGTGTGGAGCGGCGCGGTCTGTGCGGGAAGCAGCGCCGGGGCGAAGAGGCTGAGGCTGAGGGCGGCGGTCGGGAGGAGCAGGCGGAGCTTCATGGTCGAGGCCTCGTGGTTCGGAGTTGCTGGTCAGGATCGGTATCGGAGAAGACGAGTATAGCGAGGTACGAGGCTGGGGGCGGTTATGGATTCTGGCTGGGATGCTCGCGGTGCGGGCGGACACCGGCCATCGGCGTGATCCAGAGGCAGGTGACGAGCGCGATCAGGCCGAGCGAGAGCCGGGAGTGGTAGAAGGCCAGCGGGATCGCGACCAGGTAGAGGACAAGCGAGATCCAGTGCTTGTTCTGGATGTCCGTGTCCTCAGCCTCGAGGCGGCCGGTGCGGAGGAGGCGGTGACCGATGGCGATTCGCAGCAGCATAAAACTGGCGCCGATGCTGATCATCGATCCGGCGTAGAAGGCGACCGAGAAGGAGTCCATCTTCTTGTCGAGGACGTAGGAGGTCGAGAAGGGCAGCAGCGAGAGGCAGAAGAGGAAGACGAGGTTAGCGTAGAGGATCGGGGAGTCGGCCTCGTCGGTGCGGTGGACGAGGTGATGGTGGTTGATCCAGTAGATCCCGGTGAAGGCGAAGGAGAGCAGGTAGACGGCGAGCGTCGGCAGAACGGCCTTCAGCCCGGCGACCCCGTCCTGGTGCGGGACCTTGAGCTCCAGCACCATGATGGTGATGATGACGGCGATGACGCCGTCGGAGAAGGCTTCGAGCCGGGCTGGGGTGGAGTTATGGTGCGCCATGAGTTTTTGGGAGCCTTCGCTTGAGGAGCAGCATACACGGCGGCGGTGAAGGCGCACGCCGGAGGGGCTAGAATTCCAGCATGGCTCAGCCTCAGACGAATACGCGCGTGGTGCATGCGGTCTGCTCGCATGACTGCCCGGACTCGTGCGGCGTCCTGGTGACGGTGGATGTTGCCAGCGGGCGGGCGACAAAGGTGCAGGGTGATCCTGCGCACCCGATGACGCGGGGCTTTTTGTGTGGCAAGGTGGCGAAGTATCTTGACCGGGTCTACTCTCCTGACCGGCTGCTGTACCCGATGCGGCGGCGGGCCGGCGTGGCGAAGGGGCCGCTTGTGCAGGGCCGTGAGGCGGAGGCGTTTGAGCGGATCGGGTGGGATGAGGCGCTGGATGAGATTGCGGCGCGGCTGACGGCGATTGCGGCGGAGTTCGGGCCGGAGAGCGTGCTGCCGTACAGCTATGCCGGGACGATCGGGCAGCTGGGCTACGGGTCGATGGATCGGCGATTCTTTCATCGGCTGGGGGCGTCGCAGCTCGACCGGACGATCTGTGCGTCGGCGGGCGGGGCGGCGCTGATGAGCGTCTACGGGATCAAGCTGGGGACGCCGCCGCAGGACTTCGCGCACGCGCGGCTGATTATTGCGTGGGGCGCGAATATCCATGGGAACAACATCCACCTCTGGCCGTTCATCGAAGAGGCGCGGCGCGCTGGGGCCCGGCTGATCGTGATCGACCCGTATCGGACGCGGACGGCGGCGCTGGCGGATGAGCACCTGGCGATTCGGCCCGGGACGGACGGCCTGCTGGCGCTGGGGCTGATGCACGTCATTCTGCGCGAGGGGCTGGAGGATCGCGAGTACATCGAGGCGGCGACGAACGGCTTCACGGAGCTGCGGGAGTTCGCGCTGCGTGAGGAGCATGCTCCTGAGGTCGTTGCTGCGGTGACGGGAGTTCCGGCGGAGACGATCGTTCGGCTGGCCCGGGAGTATGCGGCTGCCGGGCATGGCGGGCGCGGTCCGGCGGTGATCCGGCTGAACTACGGGATCCAGCGGAGCGAGAATGGCGGAACGGCGGCGCGTGCGGTCTGCATGCTTCCCCTGCTGACCGGCGCGTGGACGAAGCGCGGCGGCGGTCTGCAGCTTTCGACCTCGGGCTCGTTTCCGTTCAATGCGAATGCGCTGCAGATGCCGGAGCTGATGCGGGCGAGTCCGCTGGGGCGGGATGCGCGCGTGGTGAATATGAGCCAGCTGGGGCAGGCGCTGACCTCGCTGGGGCGCGGGCCTGGAGCGGGCCCGGTAGTGAAGGCGCTCTTTGTCTACAACTCGAACCCCGCGGCAGTTGCGCCCAACCAGACCGACGTCCTGCGCGGGATGCGGCGGGACGATCTCTTTACGGTGGTGCACGAGCAGTTCTTCACGGATACGGCGGACTATGCGGATATCCTGCTGCCGGCGCCGACCTTTCTTGAGACCAAGGATGTGCAGGGCGCGTACGGCCATCTCTTCGTGCAGGTCTCGGAGCGGGCGATTGCGCCGCTGGGCGAGGCTCGCAGCAACGTTGCGCTCTTCGGCGAGCTGGGCCGGCGGATGGGCTTCACGGAGGCCTGCTTCGGCGATATGGAGGACGACCTGATCGACCAGTCGCTCGTGACCGAGCACCCGTGGTTTCGGGGGATCGACCGGGAGCGGCTGGAGCGCGAGGGCCATGTGCCGCTGCAGCTTCCGACAGACGCGGCGGGGGAGTCGCTGCCCTTCAGCACGGCGGCGTGGTTCAGGACGCCGAGCGGGCGGGGTGAGTTGACGCCGGTGCCGGCCTTTGTGGCTCCGCAGGAATCGCGCAGCCATGCGGTCGACTATCCGCTGGAGTTTCTGCCGCGCAAGGCTGACAACTACATGAACACGACCTTCGCGAATCTCCCCGGACATCGGCGGATGGAGGCCCGAACGAACGGGATCCTCGAGATGCATGCCGATGATGCCGCCGTGCGCGGGGTGGTGACGGGCGACGCGGTGGAGGTCTTCAACGGCCGCGGCAAGCTTGCCCTGACGGTGAAGATCGGCGGCCAGGTGCCTGCGGGTGTGGTGGCGGGGACGCTGGACTGGAATAAGCTCTCGGCGGACGGGGCGAACGTTAACGCGCTGACCTCTGAGACGCTGACGGATATCGGCGGCGGGGCGACCTTCTACTCCACGCTGGTCGAGGTGCGGAAGATTCTGTAGGGATGGAGGCGTGATGCGGTTCGACAGTCAACGTTTTCTGACGATCTACTCCGGGGTACTGACAGTGGCGTTTGTGGTCACGGTGTTTACAGCCTTCAAACCGGCTCCGCAGAACGCGAGCTTTGATACGCTTACCGTCCGTCGGATGAATGTGGTTGAGCCTGACGGGACGCCTCGCATGATCCTCTCCGACAAGGCGGAGTTTCCGGGCGCATACCTTCACGGCAAGGACATTCCGAGGACCGACCGGGACAGCGCGGGCATGATCTTCGTCAACGATGAGGGCACGGAGAATGGCGGCCTGATCTTCGGCGGTCTGAAGGACGCGCAGGGGATGGTGCACAGCTATGGGCACCTCAGCTTCGATCGCTACGACCAGGACCAGGTGCTGAATCTGGAACAGAATCAGGACGGCAATGACCGGACCTCCGGGCTTGCGATCAACGATACGGCGGACTACGCCATCACGCCGCAGATGTTTGCGGATTCGGATCGCTTTCATGACCTGCCGCAGGGGCCGGAGCGGGCGAAGAGTATCGCCGAGTTTCAGAGGAAGTATCCGGCCTACACCAACCGCGCGTACCTGGGCCGAAGCGCTGACAGGTCGGTTGGGCTAAGCCTGAAGGATGAACAGGGCCGGGAGCGGCTGCGCATGATCGTCAAGCCGGATGGTGCGCCTGCGATCGAGTTGCTTGATGAGAGGGGCAGGGTGGCTAACGAGCTGACGGCAAGCTCGGCGCGAGCGAAGTGACTCCGGAGGCTATGGATGAGCCACGTTAGTCGTGTTCGATGCTGTGAGTCTCTTCCGTTGGGGCTGGTTCGCCGGGGAGCAGGCGGAGCAGTATCGGGAAGAGGAACGCAACGACGAAGTAGGCGATCGTGACGGCGAGGGCAAGCAGAAGCAGGCCCGCACCGCAGGCCATGCCAACGCCGGTGACGAGCCAGACCGTCGCGGCGGTCGTCAGACCTTTCACCCGTTCGCCCTCGACGAAGATCAGGCCGGCGCCGATGAAGCCGATGCCGCTTACAATCTGCGCGGCGACTCGCGAAGGATCGAGCACGATGCGGCCGTCCGTGAGTACATCCGTGAAGCCGTATTTGGAGATCAGAAGGAAGAGCGCAGCCGTCGTACCGACCACGGTGTAGGTGCGGAGGCCGGCGCTCTTGTGCCGGAACTCGCGTTCGAGGCCGATCGCGGCGGAGAGCAGAAACGCCGCGCCCAGCTCCACGAATTGTCTCAGTCCTTGTCCGTCCGCAGCCAAGATCATCATCGGGACATTTTAGACAGGGAACCGGTCGACGGTCACCGACTGTGCGCCACGTCGGGTCTTCCGGACTGCTGGTTATAGTATTCTGCGCCTGGACACCGCTCCGATCCTGAGTATGCGCACCGCCGCCTTCTGCTCACTCAAGGAGATCCGTGATGAATCAGAAAACAGTGGACGAGGTCGTGTTCGGACGCATGGCGCCGGGCATCAGTGTGCGTGATATCCAGGCAGCGTACGTGTTCTATTCGCAGGTGCTTGGCTTCAGGAAGGTGTTTGAAAACGGGACGCCGGTCGGATTCATGGTGCTGAAGAAGGATGCGGCCGAACTGCACCTCAGCCAGAGGCGGGATCATCAGGCCTCTGTCGTGAATATTGCCCACCTGTTTGTGGACGATGTGGAGCCACTCTATGCACGCTGTGAGGCTGCGGGGGTGCGGATCATCAAGTCGCTGACGGATCAGGAGTACGGCCAGCACGCGTTTGTCTTTGCCGACCCGGACGGGAACCGCATTGATGTAGGTGAGCAGACTCGGTAGCGCTCCCCGAAGTGACGCTCCTGACAGCCAGCCCGTACCCGGTGCAGGGATGCGCCGGGATGGGCTGAACTTTATGCCGCGCCGCGACTCGCGAAGGATCAAGCACTATGCGACCATCATTACAAGCACTCCATGGGGACCGAAACGTTGCGATCAGCAGGAAGAGCGCTGCCGTCGTTTCGGCTGTCCGTCAGCAGTGAAGAGTGATCTTCGGATTCTTTAGACAGGGAAGTACGTTGCACGAGGAGACCGTATGACCGCAGCACTCCAGGCCGTGGCAGAAGAGGTTTTGCCGGGGCTGGCCGAGATTGAAGCGGCTGCCACGCTGGTCTACGCCCACATGCCGCCAACGCCGCAGTACAGCTGGCCGCTGCTGAATGAGCGCGCCGGGGCGGAGGTCTGGGTGAAGCACGAGAACCATACTCCTGCCGGAGCCTTCAAGATTCGCGGCGGCATTGTCTATATGGACTGGCTGCGGCGGACACGGCCGGAGATCAAAACGGTCGTCTCGGCGACGCGCGGGAACCATGGTCAGTCGATCGCCCTCGCAGGAACGCGACTGGGCTTTCGAGTCGTCATCGTTGTCCCGCTTGGCAACAGCCGGGAGAAGAACCGGGCGATGCGTGCCTTTGGTGCGGAGCTGATCGAGTATGGCGAGGACTTCCAGGCGGCGAGTGAGCACGCGATTGCGCTGGCGGCGGAGCATGGGTGGCACCGGATCCCGAGCTATGACCCCATGCTGGTCGCCGGGGTCGCGACCTGTGGGCTCGAGATGCTGCGGGGCTGCCCTCCGCTCGAAACGGTCTATGTGCCGATCGGGATGGGCTCGGGGATGAGCGGGATGGTTGCGGCCCGGGACGCGCTTGGGCTTGCGACGAAGATCGTCGGCGTGGTCTCGACGGGTGCGCCAGCCTTTGCGCTCTCAATGGCCGCCGGCTCGATCATGGAGCATGCGGCTGCGACACGGATTGCGGATGGAGTGGCCTGCCGAAAGCCGGATCCACGCGCCTTTGCGGTGGCGCAGGCCGGGGTCGATCGGGTGATCGCTGTTGAGGATGACGCGGTCGAGGATGCGATGCGCGCCTACTTCTCGGACACGCACAACGTCGCTGAGGGTGCGGGAGCGATCGGGCTGGCGGCGCTGCTGATGGACCGGGCGCGTGGCGGCCAGCGTGTTGGAACGGTGTTGTGCGGCGGAAACGTCGATAGCGATCTCTTCGCGAGGGTTCTTCGCGGGGCGCAGGGGTAGGTCAGGATGCATGCAGCAGGGTTTCAATGTGCAGGGTGTGGTGAGTGGATCGAGACGACGGTCGATGAGTCGGGCGGATCGAAGCAGCAGTATGTAGAGGACTGCCAGGTATGTTGTCAGCCGAACGTCCTGACCGTGCGGTGGGACTCGTCGGCCGCCGAGTACACGATCACGGCGGAGCTGGAGAGCTAAGTGGTACAGGTACGGCTGGGGAATCGCATCGCTTTTGGTGCAATCTCCGGTATCGAGCATGGGCATGGAGTCGGAACCTTGGGCGCAACTCGCGTAGACCACGGCCGCTCCCATATAATCGAGCTTTCCGGGGAACCCGTCTCGGTTTGAACTTGATAGCAGTGAGGGTGTGCGTATCTTTACCGTAAACCGAGAGAGCGGAAGCTCCCTGAAATGTTCGACCAAGCCTATGCGCACGCGCCTTTGCCGCTTCCGTATTGTGAGTGCATTTGTCGCGATGAGCTTTGCAGCTGCGCTTCCAGCGCTGGCGCAAAGCTCCCCCACAGCTCCCGCGGCGGACGCTGCGACGGGCAATTCCCAGATCCTCTGCCAGCCGCAGGTGATCGGTAACCGCCGCATTCCAAAGGAGTCCGTACTGGCGCGCCTGTTCTCGCACCAGGGCGACCTCTACGATCCAGCGGTCATCGAGCGCGACTTCAACTCGCTTTGGAACACGGGCTACTTCGAGAACCTCCGCATTGAACGCGTCGACTCGCCGAAGTGCATTCAACTGGTCATCTATGTCCAGGAGAAGCCGACCATCCGCGAGATCAACTACAAAGGGCTCAACGCGGTCTCGCAGTCGGACGTCCTCGAGCGCTTCAAGAAGGCCAAGGTTGGTCTGACGGTTGAGAGCCAGTACGACCCGACCAAGATCAAGCGCGCCGAGGTTGTCCTGAAGGACCTGCTCGCCGAGCACGGCCACCAGTTTGCGACCATCAAGACCGAAGTCAAGACGATTCCGCCCGCGGCTGTGACGCTGACCTTCACGATCAAGGAAGGCCCGACCGTCAAGGTCGGCAAGATCGTCTTCCAGGGCAACGACAGCATTAACGACCGCACCCTTCGGGCTGCGATGAAGAACCTTCGGCCGATCGGTATTCCGCATTCGATCATTGCTGAGAACATCTTTGCCCGCACCTTCGACGCCAGCAAGCTGGACGAGGATGCGGAGCGCGTCCGCCAGGCATACCGCGATCGCGGCTACTTCAAGGCGCAGACCGGCGAGCCTCAGACCAAGGTTCGCGACGCGGGCGGCATCAATCCCTTCACGCTGCGTCCTTCCAAGGGCAAGCGGATCGACATTCTCATGCCGGTTGAAGAGGGAGAGCGCTACCGTCTCGGCGGCATCACCTTCAAGGGCAACAAGGCGGTTACGAACATCAAGGTGCTTCGGGCGCAGTTTGCCCTGAAGGACGGCGATTACTTCAACGCCACCATCTTCGGTAAGGGCCTCGAGCAGCTTCGCAAGGCCTACGGCGAGCTCGGCTACATCAACTTCGTCGGCTCTCCGATCCCGCGGACGGACGAGGCAAAGAAGCTGATCTACCTCGATATCGACATCGACGAGGGCAAGCCCTTCTATGTCTCGCGCATCGAGTTCCAGGGCAATACGATCACGCGTGACAAGGTCATCCGGCGCGAGCTTCTGCTCGAAGAGGGCCAGGTCTATAACAGCCGCCTCTGGGATCTTTCGATTCTCCGGTTGAACCAGCTCAACTACTTCGAAGCGCTGAAGGCCGAGCAGGACTCCGAGAGCCGCCAGAATGCGGACGACGGAACCGTCGACCTGCTGCTGAAGCTGAAGGAGAAGGGCAAGAACTCCATTGGTCTCAACGGTGGTCTCAGCGGACTGTCGGGATCGTTCGTCGGCTTGAACTACGAGACGAACAACTTCCTTGGACTCGGCGAGACGCTCTCGGTCGAGGCGAACATCGGCGATCTCTCCCGCCGGCTCAGCCTTGGCTTTACCGAGCCGTATCTGCGGAACAAACCGATCTCGCTCGGCGTCCAGGTCTTCGCGACCAAGTACGACTACAACCCGGCAAAGAGCTACGCGGCGACCGGTGCAACCGCCGGAAACCTGACCAACGCGCAGCAGTCGCTGCTGACGAACTATAACCAGTCGACGACCGGCTTTACGCTCTCGGTCAGTGAGCCGCTGCGCCATCTCTTCTCACGAAGCGGTGTGACGCGTATCGGTCTCTCGTACCAGCTGTCGCGGGCGTCGGTCACGACCTTCAACGACAACACGCGTAACGTCTTCCAGTCGCTTGCATTCCGGTCCGGTGTCGCCGGTCAGAATCAGCTCGACGGCATTATCACCTCGCTGCTTTCGCCCAGCTTCACCTACTCGAGTCTCGATCGGGCCGTTGGGCCGCATGGCGGACGTGACTTCAACCTTGCGGTCCAGATCGCGGGTGCGGGCGGAAACGTGAAGTACATCTCACCGGTCGCCAGCTTCCGGCAGTTCTACCCGATGAAGGGTCTGCGGATTAACCGCGAGGGTCATAACGTCCTCGGCATGCGTCTGCAGTTCGCCCACGTCACCGGCTTCGGTGGTGAGGTCGCGCCGCCGACAAACCGCCTCTACGGTGGTGGTGAGAACGACGTTCGCGGATTCGATATCCGCGCCTCGTCGCCCTATACCTTCATTCCGAACAAGATTCTGTTCAACCTGACGAACCCGGACGGTACGACGGTCCCGCGTGATCCGACGCAGCCAAGTCTTGGAAACATCCAGATTCCGCTGCCGATTTATCGCCTGGTCACCATCGGTGGCGACACCCAGTTCACGTCGAACATCGAATATCGCATTCCGATCGTGAACCAGGTTACCTTCGCCTTCTTCACCGACTTTGGTCTGACGGGCGATCTCCAGCCTGGCCAGCTTCGCCAGAGTGTGGCGGGACAGGCGATCACGACCAGCCCGGCGTACGGCTGCCCGACGTTCGTCAACGGTTCCTGCTTTGGTGGACAGACGGTCAACTTCCCGTTCCTGCTGAAGACGGTCCCGGGAACCAACTTCGTTCCGCGTATGTCGAACGGTGCCGAGCTGCAGGTCATCCTGCCGATCGTCAACGCTCCCTTCCGGATCTACTATGCCTACAACCCGCTTCGTCTGTATAAGGATCTGCCGCAGCAGCTTGCGGTGTCCGACTCGGTCTTCCGGAGCTTCTTCCCGAGCAACGGCGCCGGCCAGTACAGCTACCAGCAGGCGCTGCAGTTCTATGGCGCGGACTACACGCTGCGCGAGCCGAGAAAGACCTTCCGGTTGACGGTCAGTACGACCTTCTAATCGGAACGCAATACGAGAAAGGGCTGCCAGTGATGGCGGCCCTTTTTGTTTTTGGTGGTGGGCGCAGAACGCAGATCTTGCGCGGGATGACCAGCACAATGGGGCCGTGTGGAGTTAACCGCAGGTCCTTCGACTGCGCGGTTCGCGGTAGGACTGCGAAACGCTTCGCTCAGAGAACAAGGTTGTGGTGCGAGTGAGTGCTCTCGAGCGAATTGCCGAATGGCTTGGCGGAGTTTGAGTGAGGGATACCGGCCCTTCCCAGTAGAGCCCGGGGCAAAGGCCTAAGTGCGGTGGAGGGCTGATGCCCGTCCCATCGCACTCCTCTCAAAGAGCCCTAGTAGCTGCGCTGGTACATGCGGGAGATGCGGTCGTGCCAGCCGAGCTTCTCGTCGTCGAGCCAGGCCCAGGCAAAGCCGAGTCCGATCGGGCAGGCGGCCAGCAGGTTCGCGATGATGCGGCGGCGCATCGCGGAGCGTGTGGGGTTCTCGTCCGAGAAGGTGCAGAGCGCGATCCGGGCGTAGCGCATGCCGGGCGTCGCGTCCGAGAGGGTGAAGAAGAGCAGCTGGTACATCAGCGCGAGCGTGAAGAGGGAGACTCCGCCGGCGATCGCAGCGCCCTGGCCGGTTGGCAGCTGTCCAGCGGTCTTTGCGGCTACCGTGGCGAAGCCGACAAAGGTGGCGGCGATGATGCAGCAGTCCACGGCGCACGACATGACGCGTAGTCCGAGCGACGCGGAGTCGATCGGTGCGGCGTAGCTGAGCGGATCCTGCGCGAGGTCGATCAGGTCGGCGACCGGGGTCGCGTCAAGGCGGATCGAGGACCACTCCGGCAGGGTCGATTCGGAGACCGGGAGGATGGAGATCTGGTCGGCTTCGACCTCGAAGATGCGGAGCTGTGCGTTGTCGGGAGCGTGGTCGCCGTCCTCGCGGAGCGGACCCTCTGCAAGCCGCGGCCGGGCCTTGCGCGAGGCGATCAACTGACGCGGGAACTCGATCAGGTTGGCCGCGAGCGGCGTGGAAGGCTCGAGGAACTGCTCGAAGCTCGGGGCCTGGCGGAAGGCGATCTCCTCGTCGAGCGCGAGCCGGTCATCTTCGTTGAGCGTCTCGAGCGGGACGGCGTTGGCGCGGCCGGTCCCGGGGCTGCGGCCCACGTCTTCGTAGAGCCGGACGGTCAGGCTCGCCTGTGCGATCTCGCTGGCGTAGTAGGACGGCTCTTCGGCTGGCTCGTAGTAGGTCTGCTCGATGGGGCTCTCGACAAGCGTGGGGGCAAGAGGAGCGGTGGTGCCGATCGGCTCCCAGCCTTCGAGTTCATCGAGCAGCTGCTGATGGCTTGCGGCGACCGCGCGGGCGGTGCGTGCGGCGACTTCGGCGGCGGCTTCCGCCTGCTCGATGGCGCGCTCGGCCTCGGCTGCGAGAAAGGCGCGATAGCTCTGCGACTGTGCGTAACGCTCTGCGACGGCTGCAGCGATGCGGGCGGCACGGGTATCAGCCTGGGGACGCGCGGGAAGATCAAGGCCTGTAAGCATGGCGTCGCCGGGGCGGCTGCGACGTGCCCGATGGGCTGCGAGGCGCTCCGCGGTCTGGAGCTTCAGAGCCGAGGCCGGGGCCGCGGGGATGCTGAGGGGGATGTCCTGGAGCTCGTACTCGACCTGCGCGGCGCTCTGTGTGCTCAATTTGAAGACCCGCTTCCGTGAAATCGTTTAGCCTGAAGGTGTGGTGGTGCGTCTGACAACTATGGTGCCGGGGAACTCGAACAGGACGTTGGTACGAAACCGTCCCACAGCCTCCACGGATCGCCGATCATGCGCATCCCTGACCTTGAAAACTGTTTACCTCCTCATAACTATCATGGGGGCCGGGGCAAGTCATCCCTATCTCCGGGCGCAGGAGGTAACAACACAGGCACCCCCTCAGACAATCACCGCCGTCCCGGTGCAACCCGACGGCGCAGGCCTCCCCGATGAGCCGGGATCGCAGCGCTACCCGGTCGCCGTCCCGCTTCCCGCGAAGGACGAAGAGACGAACGCCGAGATCGAATCCGATACGCAGACAGAGAAGAACGGCCACTATGTTCTGGATGGCAAGGTCATCGTCACGTACGGTGATCGCACCGTCCGTGCCGATCATATTGAGTACGACGAGAACACTGGCGACCTGACCGCGACCGGGCATGTTGTAGCGACCGGCGGGGCTAATAACGAGCGCATCGTGGCGAGCCATGGCACGGCCAACCTCAAGCAGCAGACCGGCCGCTTCTACGATGTGACCGGATCGGTGGGGATCAAGGCAGTGGGCCAGCGGACCGTGTATACCAGCGGCAACCCCTTCCTCTTCAGCGGTCGCATGGTGGTCCGGACCGGGCCGAGCGAGTACCAGGTCTATGACGGCACCGTCACCTCCTGCCAGCTGCCGCATCCGGACTGGCTGCTCTCCGCGCACCGCTTCGATGTCGACGCCAAAAAGGCGCGGGCGCGCAACAGTATCTTCCACCTGCTGAATGTGCCGATCTTGTTCCTGCCGTACGTGACTCACCCGGTCGAGACGGAGCAGCGGCAGAGCGGGGTCCTGATTCCTGAGATCTCGCACTCGTCAAGCAAGGGCGAC
>CAZZZQ010000030.1:6774-13422 GCA_964658405.1 uncultured Sphingomonas sp. | reverse complement strand
CAATACGATCATGATCGATAACGCCCCACCCACAACGAAAGAAGGCACGAGATGAGCTATAGGATTCGCTATACGTGGGGTAATGGACACTGGTCATTCACCTATCACCCAACAGAAGATTCAGCGAGGTCAAGCATCCAGCCAAACCAACCAAGCTTCGGCCTGTTTGGAAAACCCATTATCAAGCACGCACTACGTGCCGTCGTACAGGTAAAACAAGGAAGCAAGTGGAAAACTTTATGACCGAACGGAGCGAGGATATGCAAACGAGCAGGGAGATCGACTGGACGGACGATGAGGCGGTGGTGAAGGCTGCTCGCCCGGACGAGGAACTTTCCGCCGAAGACTGGCGTGGTGGTTATCTCGTGTGTGACGTAAAAAGAAATGGATGGCCGGCAGTAAACGCCAACGCTTATGGGCATACGAAAAAACGGGCTTGGGCAACTCTGCGTGAAGTTGATGAGGTAACTCAAGCCTTCGAGCGCCTGCACAACCCATCCCTCAAGCCTCCCGCCCCGGCAGTTCAGACCAAGGAGGCGGATCAGGCTTACGATCCGGCAAATGCTGTTATACACGCGTGTGGCTTGCTAGACGTAATCAAGCAAGAGTGGGGGAGTGCTTGGACCGAACATGATCAAAAGACACGCAATGGATTATCCGCAGCCGTTTCTATTTTGACGCCTCCCGCCCCGGCTGAGGAGACGCGGTTGCCTGAGCGACCCAAGTGGCAGGGAGGAGACTACCGGCCTCATTACAGGAAGCGCTATGCCGACGCCTACATGGACCATCTCGAATCTTTGATCAAGAACTCGCCGCAGACCCAACTCGCCACCGAGAAGCACTACCGCAAGCTGGCGGCTGAGGAGGTCATCCACTGGCGGGCGATTGCGGACCAGGCGATTGCGGAGAGGGACAGGTACAAGAGTTTCGGCGACGAGTTCATTTGGGGCGAAGATAACCCGAACGAATACGAGTCGGAACTATCCAAGGCCAACGCCCGCGCCGAAGCTGCTGAGGCCAAGCTGGCGGAGCAGGCGAAGGTACGTCAGCTTTTAGCCGATTCCTTGAATTTCATTTTGCCGTGTAATTCGCAAGATCCTGATATGCACGAAGACGAATGCCCTGAGGGACACGAATTCGAGTGCGGAACCTGTGAACACCGTCATTCTGTGCAGCGCCTACTGTCCACCCCCAGCGTTGCAGCGGAGCCAGAGGAGACCAATGAAGATACGACCGATGTTCGCATGGTACGACCTGTGGGTGGGAGCGTTCTGGGATCAGAAGAAGCGGACCTTGTACCTCTTCCCATTACCGATGATCGGGATCTCGATTACATTGACCCGAGACTGAGGGGCTCCGCTGATCTCATAGTCAAGTCAGCCCTAGGCGCGGTCAGCACTATTCTGGGTTCTATCTCTTCCATCCCACCCGCTAAGGAACCATCATGAGCCTCTACCTACGCACCCCAAGCGGGCACATCTACGCAGGCCCCGACCGCGAGGAAGTGGAAGCGGCCATGACCTCCGATCACGTCGAGGGAGACTACAGCACCTTCGAGGTGCTCGACTGGTACACCAACGTCACACTGGCTGAGGTGTACGGACACGCAACCCTGGCGCGGCGGATCGTGCCGGCTGCGGAATGTTAAGGAGAGGGTTGATGGGTATGATGAGTGCCGCCGAGTTCCGAGAAAATGAGATAACCAACAGCATTGCGCTCGCACACAATGGAGACACAAACCCAAAACACAGGCAGTATTACCTTTCATTATTGCCAGCCTACACAGAGCCGGATTACATGGACTTTGCCGAGCGATATGGAGACTATGTATGTGATTACGAGAAGCGCGCCGACTCAACCAGAGAGCGGGGGTAAGCCAGTGAGACCGGATGAGATTGTGGTTGGGGGAGTGTATGAGGGGCCAGACGAGCGCGTAGAGCGGTTCGCTCGCATAACTAACGTGACCGCAGAATTTGTTAGATATCAGGAATTCGGCAACCCGTGTCGTGAAACTTGCGTACTTGAGACCTTCGCACGCTGGGCCAAACGCCGCATTGATACGGAGGAGACTCAGTGATCGATACGAGAGTTTGGAGTGAGGCGGAACGAAAGCAGGCGGCGGCAATGGTGGGATTGGCAGAGTCAGGAAGCACGACCGATTCCCCAGACGGATTTGAAGTCCTAGTCTTGCAAGAAGAGGCAGACACTTGCTATGTAACCACAGCGATCAACCTCCAGTGCGAGCTGAACGCTCTCCGCAAAGAGGTGGAGGAGGCGCAACATCTACTGCTTGGGGCTGACCTGCTAGGGGAGCTTGGAGAGGATGATTGGTTGAAACAGAGGGCTGAGTGGCTCGCCCGCAACTCCTCTGCCTCACAACCAAAGGAACCCCAATGAGCGCACCGCTAAGAGTGTTCTTCATCATCGCCGTCTCATTAGCTACCGCGCTGGGAATAAGCTCGATGCTGGCCCCGCTCATCATCTCCACGCTAAAGCTCATCTCAAAGGAACCCAAATGACCATCCTCGCCCGCATCGCCCACCGCATCCTGAACGCAGCCCACAACCTCATCATGCCCGACCTCAACACGCAGGACACGGAGGCCCGATGAGCAGGACAAACCTATTCGAGCTGACCCTCTTCGCCGTTTGGATCTGCGTCATGCTCTACGCCTTCAGCCACGCAGTCAGCCTCGACCGAAAGGGTCAACAGGCCGCTGCCGCATCGTCCAGGGGGAGACAATGAAGTTTGCGTTACTCGTCGTCGCGTGGTGCATCTTAGCCACAGCAATCATGCTCGCCTATAAGCTGTTCAGATACCCAACCGAAGGAGAATGAAATGAATGATTGGCGCACTATGGCGTACTCGTATCCTGAATCCGATGCTCTTATAGAGTTCAAAAGCGGCGGGACTGGATACGCACGAGACATTCGCCCAGAATCTGATGCAGCGTCGCTCGAATGGCGGTATACGGGCATCGCCTTGGAATTTGGGTATGGCAAACCAGCTGAGATTTGTGCAGGTCAAGCATCGAACGCATTGATTCATAATTCGATTGGGCTTGGGGCTGCGTCCTATCCCACAGGCACGCAATCGCTCGGGGACTTTGTGATGAGAAGGTGGCAATTTTGCTAGACTAACCGCATGAACTTCGTGGGTCTAATCGTCGGCGGGATCACCCTAATCGGAACAGCCGCGATCCTCAAACAAGGCAGCATCATCAACCGAAACCAGGAGCGCATCATGAGCCAACTTGACGATCTCAACACCGCACTCGATTCCGTCTCTACCGAAATCGACAAGATCTCCACCGAAGTCTCCGCCCTCGTCGCCGAACTGCAGACGATCAACCAGAACCCCGCCGTCGATCTCTCGGGTGCCATCGCCAAGGCCCAGGCAATCGAGGCCAAGCTGACCGCCGTGGATGGGCTGTTTCCACCGGCCACGCCCGCAAGCTAACGACGTTCGCAGGACAGGTTGCTGGTTACTCCCTGAGCCTGCAAACACAACAGCCGCCCGTAAAAAGGCGGCTTTGCTGTGTCTGGAAACACAAAGGCCAGCCGATTAGGGCTGGCTCATTTGTGTGGATGTGTTGCCGGGAGAGACAAGCAGGACGCGGCGGGCGTCAAGCGGTCTAAAACTATGATGCACCATACTTCCCGAACGTGCAATACTGTTGTCAGCATTTGCGGGAGCACATGCCGGGAAAGATAAGCGGTTGGTAGGTCTGACACGGACTTTCGGAACAAAGAGAGAACCGGACACCGGAGAAGAGGCGAAAGTCTCGACAGATCGGGGAAGTGACCTCAGGGATACCGTACAGATCTCGTAACCGTTCGCATCTAGGCCAGATGCAAAAGCGGTGACTGTAGACCCACCAGGACGACTATACGGGCTGGCTCCATTGCACCGAATACTAGACTTCACCTAGATAAGGTGAGGTGCGCCTGCCGATGCTTCACCAATACCCGAATCTTTAAAAGTAGAAAATTCTGTCAAGATATGTTTACAATGCTCTTGGGATGTTCGAACCACCGCGAATGAGATGCGAAAGGGACGCCGAACCCCGGAGATGAGGCCTAAGAATGGCTGCTGGAAGGCCCCCAATCCCGTACATCCCAGAGATCGGCGAGGAGATTTGCGAACGCCTCGTAAGCTCTCGCATGGGGCTTGAATGGGTGCTCGACTCCATGCGCCCTGAGTTTCCCGCAACGCCAAGCCTATCAACGGTTTACAAGTGGATGGCAGCAAACGAGGAATTTGCGGAGAGTTCCGCGCGCGCGAGAATTCTATCGGCTGACACTTACGTTGACGCGGCTATTCAAGAGGCTCATTCTTCAAGGGTTGGGACGATTGAGACGACTCGGGGGACGAAAGATGGGACGTTCAACGAGTCGAAGATTGCAGACAACGTGGAAAGGTCAAAGCTAATCGTCCAAACCTTGCTCAAGCGTGCGGGGCAGTTGAATCCTAAGAAGTATGGTGATAAACTTCAGCACGCGGGTGTTGACGACGGCCCGATCCAGTTCACAGTGGTACGCAGGTCAAAGGAGACGTAATGAGCGAAGAGATTGTTCCCGCTGTACCGACTGCTGAGGGCGTTGTCCTGAAGCCTGAGGCTATCCAGTCCGCTGCGCCGACCGACGAGACCCGCGAAGAGCGCATGAAGCGGCTGAACTTGTCGGACCTGCCGTACCACACCTACGAGTCTGAGCAGGCTATGAAGGCCAGCCATGAGGAAGTCAAGGCCAAGGGCGACGTGCCGTATGAGTACAAGGCGAACGGCTACACGGTGACCGAGGTGGATGACAAGGACTTGCCGGCGAAGTACAAGGTGACCGCCGATGGTTTTGAGAAGTTCTTCGCGGAAAAGCGTGATGCTGAGGTGTACGTCGAGACGCACGCGGAAGCGCATAAGGATCTGCCGGCGACGATCTCGAAGTAGGTTCCACGTGGAACGCATGAGGCCGCTCTTCGGGGCGGCTTTTCTGTGCGGTAAACTGGCCTTGAATGCGATCAGCGACGCGAATCTACGACAGCGAACTGCAGCCAAAGCAGGATGATCTGCTGGACTTGATTCTTGACGCTCGTGCTACGGTAATTGGGGTGGGTGGTGGACGCGGTGCGGCGAAGTCTGGGGGCGCAGACCGCATCGCTATCTACCTGATGGTCGAGCAGCCTGGGATGGTGGGCTGCATTGTGATGCGGAACGCGGATCAGGTGCGCAAATACCATATCGAACCGATCAAGCGAGATTTCCCGGTGTTGGCTGACTTTATCCATGGGACAGACAAGAAACTGTCGCTGCCGGTGGGCGGCACAACTTCTGAGCTGGACTTTAGCTATGCAGAGTCCTTGGAAGACATCAAGCGGCGGTTCCGTTCAGCTAACTATCGCTACATCATCGTGGATCAGGCCGAGCAGTTCACATGGGAGGAGTTGAGCGAGATTATGCTTGCCAACCGATCCAAGGGTGCGACGAAGGCTTGCACGATCCTCCTGTTCAACATGGGCGGCATCGGAATTGAGGGGCTGCGCGACCGATTCGGCCCGGTGAAGAAGTTCAACGAGAACGAAAGCCCGGACGACTATCATTTCCTCCACGTTTACCCTCAAGACAACGTGGAGTGGTCTCGGTCTGAGTTGGAAGCCGATGGGCTGACGGAGGATGACTATTACGCCTGGACGGATGCCCAACGGTTTGAATACTTCACCACTCGTTCGGCTTACGGGCGAAAACTGAACGCACTCGACGACGCGACGCGGGCGCGGGATTTGCTGGGATCATGGGATTCGCTTGAGGGCGCATACTTTGGCCGCGTGTATGACTTCAAGAAGACAATGGTTTCGACGCAGACAGCAGACGAGTTGCTGCGTCCGTGGGATGCGCGGTGGCTGTCAACTGACTGGGGCAAGACGCACTATTGCTCGACCCACTGGCATGGGAAGACGCTGCTAAGTCCGTCTGAGGTGATGCGTTGGCTTGGCTGGGAGGTTCCGAAGCCGTTGAATGTTGTGTTGACCTATCGCCGACTGATCGTGAATGAGCAGACCTCGGTGCAGGTTGCAAAGACGATCATCGCCCTGACGCCGCCGAACGAGCGCGAGAAGTTGAAGCGATATCCGTTTAGCCCAGAGCAGTTCGGCGAGCGTGATTCTGAGGAGACGGTGCCGATCCTAATTGGACGGGAGTTGTCCAAGTTTGGGATGCCGCATCCTGAGTTGGCCGACAACAGCCGCAAGCCTGGATGGATGCTAATGTACTCGCTGCTTAACAACACTCGCATCTGGGGGACACCTGCGGGGATGCGGACGCCTGAGATGGAGGCCGAGGCTGGGGATACGGTGTGGGTGATATCTTCGGAGTGTCCTGAGTTGCTTGACGCGATCCCCTTGCTGATGAGGAATCCGAAGGACTTGGATGATGTTGTAAAGACGGACCTGAGCCAGACTGATAAGAAAATGGACGTTGCCGACGACGTGCGTTATGGTCTAATGAGTATGCTTGGTCCCGGTCGGAAGCCTGTGAAAGTTCAGCACGCGGAGAATTTGATGCAGATGTGGCAAAAAAACCACGATCCGAACCAGTTGACGATGGCCGAGATATCGTTTCGGGCGTTGCAGGCTAAAGCGGGCGAGTTCTCGGTG
>CAZZZQ010000030.1:0-6764 GCA_964658405.1 uncultured Sphingomonas sp. | reverse complement strand
CGGAGACGGCGGTGATTACTGATAGCAAGGATAATAAGCTAACGCCTGCACTGGCTAGACTGCTTATCGAGCAACTCACTTCTTCTATGCGCGATGGCCCTCCGTTTGATCAATGGCTGATCGACGAACGCCAGCAAGCAGCATTTGATTTGTTGCAAACTTCGCTGGAGTACAACTGATGAGCGCTGGGGTTAGGGAGATGTGGGTTCACGAAAAGACCATTTTGGTCAGCGATATTGCAGGCAAGGAACACCGTATGCCAATACTCTGTTCTCGCCTAAGTGATGGCCGCGACTGTTGTATCGCGACATGCCCATCCTTTTCGGATGCTGAGAACAAGGACCACTTCGAGAAGTGGATGCAGGCGGTTGAGTCAGGGAAGGAACCCGCGAATGATTGCTGAACTGCTCGGAGCCGCAATCGCGGGCGCGTGCGTAGCATCTCCGTTGACGTTCGCGCTGATGCGCCGCAAGCCGCAGTCAAAGCCGCACTACTCGCCACTGTCTATCCCGACCGCCAAGCGTGCCGATGTTCTCAGTTTCGAGCGGCGAGAAGTAGAGGAGCCGACGGAATCCAAGGTCGCACCGTTCTCCGTCGCAGGACCACCCAAGCCCGCTCCCTGGCGTTTTCGTCGTCGTGAGATAGAATCGCAGCATCGGACCAAGCGTAAGGCGCGGGAAGAGTTTCGGGAGGCGTAGATGAATAGCTTGCGTGGCATGATGAAGCAGAAGTCGTTGGGAATGAAGAGTCTGGGCAATATCGCCGAACCGCAGGCGGAGTCTCCGATGGCACCGATGCCAAAGCTGGGATTGCTCAAGAAGAAGGCCATTAAGTCCACCGAGGTCATGCCGATGGCTGGGTTGGCTAAGAGGTTGACCGGCAAGTGAACGAAGGAATCCAGCCGCGTCCTGGCATTGACGTTGCCGAGGAAGAACTCCCCGAGCAAGACGAGGAGGAGTCTGCGGCTGCGTCTCTGGACGATGACGAGGAGTTGCAGAAATCAGTTATCTCCAAGATCAAGGCGATGAACGAGAAAGCCAAGCCAAACCGCATGGCCGAAGTTCAGAACGCCCGCGACCAGCGGCTTTACTTTCGCGACATCCAGCAGTTCTCGTGGAACGAAGACGATCAGGACGTTGATTTTCTGGACAGCGAGAGCGATCCGTACAGCCGAACATTCAACATCTTTCAGGGTTACGGCAAGATATTCTGCTCCACGTTCATGGGTGCGCAACCCAAGGTCAGGGCCGAGGCCGATGATCCGTTTGACGAAGTGAGCATCCGGAATACGGGTAAGGCGAACGTCTACGAACGCGTTTACCGGAAGTTCAACGATACTCCGACTCAGCAGCTTGAGTTTGCGCGACTCGCATGGACGGATGGGCGGATCATCACTCGCACAACACAGCGCGAGAACCGCGAGATTACCGAGTTCTGGGGAACGCTTGAGAGCCGCGTGCCGATTGCGGCTAAGGTGGACATTGAGACGCCGCTCAAGAACTGTGCGCTGGTGGAGTTGGAGGACGAATACAGCAAATCCTCCATGAAGCGCGAGTACGAGGATGCGCGGTCCAAGATCAGCAGTGGAGCGGGAGATAGTTACGAGCGCAATGCGCGGATGGCTGTCAAGCGCATGGCTGGCTCCGATACGACCTATGAATCTCGGAGCGGGGACGATTCCTACGGCATGGCGACGAAGACCTGGAGCTATATGCGCCCAGAGTTCTTCGAGGAGTTTGATGAGGCCGACCGCGTAACGCTCAAGGAGAAGTTCCCTGAAGGGCTTTGCGTTGTGCGCAATGGCGACACGTACCTTGAGAGTTACGCCTGCGACATGGACTCGTGCCTTGACGTTATCCACGCTCTCCCAGGGGATGGGATGAGCCGTCCCAGCATCGGTAAGACCACCATGGCTCTGCAGGACTCGGCAAACACTGCGCAGAACCTTTGCGAAGAGACGTTCGACCACGGCATTCCGACCACGTACTACGACACGAGGTCGGATATTGACGGACTGAACAAGACGAGGGAGATGCCTGGAGCAAGCCGAAAGGCTACCGGGGCTCAGAATCAGCCTCTTTCTAATATGTTCTTCCAGACCCAAGCGTTGACTCCATCTGCTGCCCTCATGGAGTACATGGCGCAGGTCAAGGGGCCGCAGGCACAGTTTGTAAGCGGCCAGCAGCCGGCACTCTTCGGCGCAGACATGGCCGATCAGAAAACCGCCTCTGGATACGCGCAGGCGCGGGCCATGGCGTTGGGTCAGATGGCGATTGTCTGGAAGCCTTACACCGCTTGGTATGCGCGAGAGAACACACGCGCTGTCAAGATGGCGTCTAAGGGAGATGATGATATCAAGGCGACACTGCCGCCCATCAGAAAGGGCGGAAAGCCTGAGGCTGTCAAGCTGATGCCTTCGGATCTTATGTCTGTGTCATTCACGAACGCCTCGGATGAGAACTTCCCCCAGACTTGGACAGAGAAGTCGAATAAGTTGCTTTCGCTCTTGCAGATGGGCGGGGATGTTTCGGACTGGATTCTTGAGGAAGAGCCGGACAACATTTACTTCGTGAAAGAGATGCTTGGGCTGGAGGAGTTGGTTTACCCGGGCGAGGACTTGCGGAATAACGTGCTTGCGGACATCGCATCCATGGAGCATGAAGCCCCCGGACCAGACCCAGCTCAGATGCCCGAACAGGCAATGCCGGGGGTAGGCCAACCTCCCGCGCAGGTTCCAGAGGTCAGCAGCATCACTATCGACCCGGAATACCTTGAAGAGAATGACTTTGAGGTTGGGTGGAAGACGGTGAAGCATTGGATCCAGTCTGCGCGAGGCCAGGAAGCGAAAGTATCCAACCCCACGTGGTTCAAGAACGTAAAGCTGTACGGGTTGCAGTATAAGGCTGGCATGGATGCGGCGAAGCAGGCCGCAGCGCAGGCACAGCAGCCTCCTCCCGAGCCTCCGAAGCCCCTACTGTCGTTGTCTGGGGCATACAAGGATTTGCCGCCCGATGTGCAGACGCAGGCATTGCAGCGGGACGGTTATCAGGTCAACCCGGCTACGGTCGGAGTCAATGCGAATGTAGGAGCGTAGAAAATGGCAGACGAGATGGTATTGGACAGCCCCGAAGTTGAGATTGCGGACCAGACCGAAGTGCCGGATGAGTCCACGGAACTTGCTGAGGATACTCCCGCCGAGGAAGGCGACGAGTCTGAGCATGAAGGCGAAGGCGAGGAACAGGAAGATCCTGCAGAGGGAGAAGAAGAGCCTGCCCCCGCTACTCCGGACGGCCGCAAGCTGCCCGATGCGATCAAGAAAGCCCTTAGCACTGTGAAGGCGGTTGACCCTGCAACAGCGAAGATTCTGAAGTCGAACTACTACGAGAATCAGGAAGTCCGCGCCGCTTGGGGCACGCCCGCCGAGGCCGTCGCTGCTAAAGCGATGTTTGATGAGATCGGCGGCAAGGAAGGCATTCAGGAAATTGAGTCCGAGCGGCAGGAGTGGCATGAGATTGACGAGGCGTTTGCCGAGGGAAAGCCTGAGTTTGTGAAGGGCTTGGCAGAGACGAACCCGGAGGCATTCCTCAAGGTCGCGCCTCACGTTCTGAACGAGTTTGCGACTCGTGCGCCCGAGCAATACGCCTACTACACGAATAAAGTAACGCTCAACACCATGAGCAATCTTGGGTTGACCACGGACGCTCTTGCCGCTGCGTATGAGCGGTACAAGGACAATCCCCAGGCGCAGTCGATTATCGCGGAGATGCACAATGCGCTTTACGGCTTGGGGAAGAATGCCGCGGAGTTTGAGCAGAAGCGCACGGACCCACGCGAGGAAGCCCTGAAGCAGAAAGAGACGCAGTTTGAGCAGCGGCGTCGTGCGGACTTTGAAACAGGCGTCGAGACGCAGGCGAAGTCGTATCTGGCAAGCAAGATTCAGCCCGAAATTGACCGCATCGTGGCGGGACGCAAGGTTGACCCCGATGCGATGAAGGGGTATCAGGATATGGTCAACCGCGAGGTCGAGAAGCGGCTGGGCGCGATTCCTGGGTTCAGCGAGAAGCTGGAGGCTTACTACCGCACCGGCGATTCAAAGAAGTCCGTGGACTACGTGACGGCGCAGTACAACCGCATCCTGCCTGAGGCGGCAAAGGTGATTGCCCCATTTTTGCGGAACATCGCGCCGGCAGGCAAGAAGCCAGTCGCGGCTCCGGTCGCTGGATCCGCACGGCCCTCTGAGCCGGGAACGGTTACCCTAAAAGAGATGCCGACTTGGGATCAGCTCGACCCGAACTGGCGGAACCAGTCGAACGCGACCGCCGAACTTGCTCAGGGCCGTGCTGTGCTGAAGAATGGGAAACGAGCAACGGGCTGGTAGTGTGATATAAATAGCCTCAAGTTGAAGCATTGTTGGGCGTGAACCAAGAGCAACGCTGAATTCGATGCGGGCAGGAGGTCGCAACCTCTCTAAAAAGCGTAGCCCAAACCGAAAGAAGCATGGCAATCGGCTAGCGCAACCGTTCTACCGCTGCAAGGTCTTCACAGAGCACAACCCAGGCTTGGCCCAAGGGCTGAAGGGGTGACCAGCAAGCACACTGTTAGGTGTCTGCTATGGCTACCACTACGTCCGGCGTCATTGGACTTCAGAAGGAGAAGGTTCTCTCGAATCTTCCTAAGTTGTTCCTCATGGGTGAAGACAAGGTCATCACCGATATCATGCGGAACGGTGGGCTTGGATCGGTTCCTGTTTCCAAGCGTTCTCTGCGCATCCCCCTCCAGCTTCAGATGCCCGGTCTGGGTCGCATCGTCAACTTTGACGGTGGCACTCTCGGGCGCGGCAGTTCCATCAATACGGTTCCTGGTTTCGTATCCACCAAGGGTTTCGTGTGGGCGGTTGAGTCCACCACGGAAGCCTACTGGGGGACCAACAGCAACGACAAGTCCGTCGCCAACCTCGTCGCCATTGAGCAGACGCAGGCCCTTGAGGGTTTCAAGCAGTTCCTCGATGCCCTGTTCTTCTCTCCGAACGGCGTGATGGGCGTCATCACCGCCATCACTGGCAATGTACTGACCGTAGCAAACGCCAACAACTTTTATAACGGTCAGGGTGTCCTGTTCTATCCCACGCTGGGCGGCACGGTACGCTCCGCAACCGCATCCACCATCGCGCAGGAAGACGCGAACAACAAACAGATCACACTCTCCGCTGCGCCGCCTGCCGGCACGGCTGTGGGCGATCTGATCATGCCGGATGGCTCCCCTGGGACGGCGGGTTCTTCGCTGTCCAGCCTGTACGACTATCACGTTTCGGCCAATACCGGAACGATCCTCACCCTCAACCGCGCCACCTATCCGGGTCAGTTGAACTCGTCTGGGTATGCGGCTGGAGGCTCTGCTTTGACCCCGGCGATGGTCCGTATCATCCTCCAGATGGCGATCCGCAAGATTGGCACGAAGAACACGGATCTCATCAAGTCGCTGAAGTTCATCGTGGGCGTCGAGCAGGCTGCGGCTTGGGAGAATGCTGGTCTGGCAATCTCTCAGATCTTCCGCAATATCCCTCTGGGCAAGTCGATGTTTGACCCGCTCTCTGGGACTACGCCTGACACGATGGCGGGGCGCGAACTCATCACCCAGCTCCACGGCGACCCAACCCGCGTTGATTCCATGCTCATGAAGAACTGGGGCATGGCGACAACGAAGGAGATTGGGCCGTATTCGCCTCCCGGCTCCTCGCAGACGACCTTCCCCGTCACTTCGGTGACGGATGGGTCGGTGGTCGCTTCCAACCTGAAGTATTGGGCGTTGGAGGCGGACGTGTTCTGCATCAACGCGGCGCAGGAGTCCTTTATCTCAGGACTGCTCATCCCGACTGGGCTGTAACCCTAAACGGGGCTGGCGAAAGTCAGCCCCGATGAGGCTTCAATGAACCGAATCCCGCTCCGTCCTGGCCTATCGACTCCAAAGTTTGTTGACGAATCGCTTTCCTCGTTTGGGCGAAATCCTCATGGTGAGCCGATCTACCGTCTCATCTGGTCTGAGCGGAAGATAATCTATTTTGCGGGCGAAACGATCCCCGAGTACACCTACATCGACCCGCCGCAGTGGGTGGTGGAGAAGTGGACTGCGCCTGATTTAGATGCCGGCCCCGAGGCGAGTTGGTCCGACTTGCAAGAGTTCATGCTTGGGCCATATCCCCGCATGGGAACGTACAACGCCACGGATTTCCAGTTTGGCAAGGATTGGACGCCGAATGAAGAGTCGCTCCGTATTCTCTGCGAAGGATTGCGTAAGTCTCAGGATATTGCCACCGCTACCCGTAAGAAGGCCATCCGCGAGAATCTGGAGGCAACAGCACAGGTGAAGCGGCAGGAAGTCGCCGACACGATTGTTGAACTGCAGGACTCCGCATCGCTAGGCAAGATTCAGCAACCTGTGTCCGGGGCCAAGAACAACTTCCGCACTGCCGAAGACTATGAACGCGATATGGCGAAAGGCTTGGTAAGCGTTGAACTGCCGAAACATGGCGGGAAATTGGTAAGGGAGAACTGATGATCACACATGAAGAGATGATGCAGCGTGGAGCAGTAAAGCGCGAGGGCGCAGCCTCAATCGAGCGTCTCGACCCCCGCCTATTGACGGGAGAGACGCACTACCTCTTCAACATCTATGGCAATGAGTTTACGCAGAACCTCGGCACTGCTGGCGTTTACTACATCCCGCCATGCCCGGAGGGAACGGATTGGGTTCGCGCCCCTTCGGTT
>CAZZZQ010000029.1:0-13652 GCA_964658405.1 uncultured Sphingomonas sp. | reverse complement strand
AGGACGCGGTAGGGATAGTTGAGCGCGAAGAGCAGCCGATTGTCCTCCGGGATGGAGAGATCCTCATACTCCAGGTGGAAGAGCGGACGGAGGCTGTACACCACGCGATCGTAGAGCCGCGGACAAAGCAGGGGGACGAGAGCGGCCTTCTGGGCGTTCGAAACGGGCTCCATCGAGCCGCCGAGAAGGTGTGCGGCCAGGCTTGACGAGAGACCTGCGATCCGGGGGGTCTTCTGAAGCTCCTGCAGAACCGGAGAGGGGAGGCTAAGGTCGAAGAGGCCGGCGGCGAGCGCAAGTCCGAGCAGGACGACCCGATGCTGACCCTTCCGCTTCAGGTCGCCGAGAAGCTTCGGCCAGTCGATCGTGGTCGCGTAGCGCTTCAGGAACCAGGCGATGTCACAGGACCACTTGAGCCGATCCCAGTTGTGCTTTGCAGCATGGAGGCAGAGGCTGACGAGCAGATCTTCAGGAGACTGCATCAGCAGTTCGGTCGAGGCGAGCGGGTGACGCGTCGTTGCGCGGGGAAGGTAGCCCTGGGTGTCCTGCCAGCGAGAGAAGCGGGAGGTCATGATCTGCAGGTGAAACTCGATCGGGACGTGGTCGCTGGAGCGCAGGAAGGTGAACTCGTGCTGATGGGCGAAGGTGTGCCGGTTCTGCTCGTCGGTGCCATCCTGTCCGAGGAGGGTGTAGCCGAGACGGGCTGTCATTTCGAGGATCCTGTCGAGATCTTTCTCATTCAGGATGAAATCGAGGTCAGAGGCCTGGCGGAGCAGGGTCGAGCCGTAGAGCAGAAGGGCGAGGGACGGCCCCTTCCACGAGATGACGGAGAGCCCGGCGCGGTCGAACTCCTGCTGCAGTTCAATCAAGGCAGAGGTGAGGGTAAGCGCCCTGCCCAGGTGCTCCCGGCGGGCGCGGTTGAGTTCGGCCAGGGCTGCGGGAGGCGGTGCTGAGTCTTCCGGGAGCGATCCGAGCCGTGCCGTGAGCAGCGGAAGAATGCCGTGGAAGCGAGCAAGCTCGATGAGGTGACGCCAATCGGGCGATGGATGCAGCTCCTCCAGGCACGCCTGATCCGCGTCCGGGCGGATCAGGCATGCAAGGAAGAGCATCTCCGGGTTTGAAGCGTGCGACATCGTTCGATCAGGTTTGTTGCGAGATGAGTTTTCTCGAGCTGAGTTCAGCCAGAAGATCGTCAAGATCGTGCTTCAGGGTGTCCTCAGAGACATCGAACTCCCGCATGATCTGGGCACAGGCCTCCGCGCCGGTCTTTTTCTGCGAGAGCAGCTCCCAGAAGCGGCTTGCGACCGGGGTAAGTCCGAAGTACATGCCGTTGCTCATGTCGAGCAGAACGGTCTCTGTACCCAGCGATTCGTAGAGAACATGGGAGGGAATGGTGATTGCGGCTTCCAGGTTCATGGCTGCCTCCGAGCCTTCATCGGGCGCTTGTTAGATCGTGCTTACATCGTGGTGGTTGAGTGCATGGCTCGTAGTTCAGGCGGAGCATGCCGGAAGAGCTTTGCTGCGACGAGCAGGTTACGTGCATCTTCGGTCGTGAGCCGCGCGCGCAGCTTCTCGACGATGGCGGGGACGTCGTTCAGGTCGAGGCAGGCCTCGCACATGCTGGAGTAGCGGTCTCTCCGGGGCATGATGGACTGCAGGGTCGGATCGTCCTTGGCAAGCTGCAGAAGGCCGTAGGGTCCGATGATGGAGATCGCCTCGAGGATCGGATCCCTGCTGCCTCGGTGCAGGATGGTGTCAAGGCTCTCGCTGTTGGTGTTTCCGAGGACCAGGGCGGAGGATCGTTCTGCTCCGCGCGCAGGTCCACAGCAGGCATAGACGGTCCCGTCCGGCTCGATCGTCGGGGAGCGAACGATCTCGCAGGCTCCCGGGGGAACGTCTGCAACAAAGCTGAAGTGATCATCGGGCAGCGAGGTCGCGGTACCGAGCCGGATGGTGCTGTTCGTCTCGTATTTCATCCCAATGCTGACAAGGGTCGATTCGATTCGAGCGACGGCTCCAGTCGCTGGCTTCACGCCGCGGACGTGCCGATCGAGGCCGGCCTCTTTTGCAAGGTCGATCAGGAGAAGCGCGTTCTCGGGAGGCGAGAACTCCTCGTGGTAGACATCCCAGCTGATAAAGAGGGCGTCGAGCCCGGCGTCCTTCAGCGCGAAGATCCGCTCACGGGCGATATGCGCCTTGTTGACACGAACCCAGCCCGCACCCGTTACCAGGGTGACGACCAGGCCAAGCGCCTTCGCCTCACGAATCAGCGGCAGCACTTCGTTGTAGTAGAGCAATGGCTCGCCGCCTGTGAAGCAGACGCCCTTTGAGTACTGGGCGATGGTTCGGAGGTATTCGCTGGCCACTGCCGGCTCCATCTTTCCCTTTGCCTTAGGTGAGGAGCTATTGATGCAATCACGGCAGGCCAGCGGGCATGTCAGCGTATAGATGAGACCGATCACACGATAATCAAGCATGGATCACCGCCAGGTCGTTCTGGATGAAGTCGTAGACCTCGGGGAGACGTTCGAGCGACCGGGGAACATGCAGTCGAACGACCGGCACGCAGCGAGCGAGCTTTGAAAGATTGCTGAACCGATTCGCGGTCAGCGAGAGGTAATCGTGAACCCTCTGGTCGAACGGGACGTAGCGCCGGTCTCCGAGAAAGAGTGCGAGCGCTTCATGCCGTGTGACCTCTTCTATTGATACGTCCGCATCCGGAGCCTCTGGCGCGAGCAGATAGATGCGCTCGAGGGGGCGCGGGTCGGGAGAGTAGTTCTTTGCCAGAACTCCAAGATCCTCGGTGCGCCGGTAGGGGCGATAGTAGGGGATGCTCGGGACGATGTATGGCGCTTCGACCCGGGAGAGGGCAAGGTGATCGTCGGTCACGTGAACATGCCCCCTTGAAAGAAAGTAAGAGAGCATGGTCGACTTTCCCGCATAGGACTCGCCGTGGAAGCCGATGCAGCCCGCGTCTGCCGGAACGTCTCTTCCCTCATCGCTGAGAGCGAGCGTGCTGACGGCAGTGCAGTGCAGGAAGTCAAAGGAGCCCTCAAGAATGAAGAAGATCGGCAAAACCTGCTGGAGAATCCAATATCTGAGGAGCTTGTAGGGCGTCTCGTAGGTCGCGAAGCAACGAATTCGTCGAGCAGGGATATTCAGTTCGAAGCTGAGTGAGTCGTCAATCTGAATCACCATGGTCTCGTCGGTCATGGCCATCGTGATCAGTTTGCCGGTCACGCGGTAGCGGGTGCAGATCGTGCCACCAAGGGGGGGGATCCCGTTTGAGCGGCGCAGGCTAAGATTGATCTCGGGTCCCGCTGCGGTAACTTGAGGGAGATCCTCCATTGGAAAATCCCCCTCCAGCCGTACTCCAAATGCAACACCTGCCATGTTCTTCTCGCGGAGCGGTCGCTCCCTGTAGGAACTAGGTAACTGACAACGCCGTGAGACCGAGAGTTACTGTGGCGAGGTCTGGAGTTGGATTCGGGAGGCCGAACATCTTGGTGCGCTCGGCGAGCGAGCCGTACTCGATCAGAGTGGGCTTGGTGTAGGCGGACTTGGCGGCCGTGTTGTTTTGCTGCAGGTTATTCGTCATGGATGACCCTCCGGTCGGTGACAGAGTTACCGTCTTGGTCATTACTATAGCCATGCAACAGCGAAGTGAATAGTGTCAAAAGTAACCAAATTTAGGCTAAAGTAACCTTTTTATATACTTACTAGTAAACATTTTTGACGTCGCGGCTGGTATGTGCTTGAAAGTAAAAGCCCTCGGTTTCGCCGCTCCGCTCCTCGGTAACCTCGAAAAAATGTATAAAACAGCTCAGATCTGCTGAGTAATTTCCGTTGCGGGTGTGGAATTCGTAAATTTCGGCCGGTGCCGGGGAGGAATTGGGCTACTGAGACTAATGCGCGGGTCTCCGCAGCGTATTGAGAGCTTCAACGGAGGTCTGTCGATGGGTGCAGGTGAAGGGCAAGCAGACGCGATATGATTGGCACTGGCGCGATGCTTCCTTACCGCGCGCATTTCCGACCAACTTATAGTTCTGGAGTACACACCCGTCGTGAGTCAGCGTAAATCAGCGGTCATTTTAGGTGCCCAGTGGGGCGATGAGGGCAAGGGCAAGATTGTGGACGTGCTCTCGGAGAAGTTTTCCGTTGTAGCCCGGTATGCCGGCGGCCATAACGCTGGACACACGGTCATCATCGAAGGCAAGAAGTTTGTCCTGCAGCTGATTCCCTGCGGCGTTCTGCGGCCCGGCTGCAAGGGCGTCATTGGAAATGGCGTTGTGCTTGATCCGATGGCTTTTCTGAGTGAGGTCAAGAAGCTCCGGGACGTCGGCCTGCCAATCGACGGACAGCTCTTTATTTCGAACCGCGCCCAGGTCATCCTGCCGTATCACCGGATGATCGAGCTGGCGGCGGAGAACGCCCCGGGCCGCACCAAGATCGGGACGACCAGCCGTGGAATCGGACCGGCGTACGAGGACAAGATGCACCGCAGCGGTCTCCGCGTGGTGGATCTGCTGAACTCGGCGTTGCTCCGTACGCACATCCAGAACGCCTGCTTTGAGAAGAACACCATCGCCCATGCGCTGTTTGGCACGGAGCCGCTCGATCCGAAGAGCATGTACGAAGAGTACGCGCGGGCCGCGGAGCAGATCGCGCCCTTCGTCACCGATACCGCGGTGATGTTGAACGACGCGATTACGAATGGTGAAAAGGTGATGTTTGAGGGTGCGCAGGGCGCGCTGCTCGATATCGACCACGGAACGTACCCGTTTGTGACGTCCTCCTCGGCGACCGCCGGCGGTGCAGTGACCGGCACAGGCGTGGGCCCGACCCGGATCGGCACGGTCATCGGAGTCACCAAGGCGTATGTGACCCGTGTTGGCGAAGGTCCGTTCCCGACGGAGATCCACGACGACTCCGCCGATCTGTTGCGCGCGCGTGGACAGGAGTATGGCGCGGTCACCGGTCGTCCTCGCCGATGCGGATGGCTGGATCTCCCGCTGCTGCGCTACAGCAACATGATCAACGGTACCGAGTGGCTGGTCGTCACCAAGATGGACGTGATGGACGAGTGCGCCGAGATTCCGGTCTGCACCGGCTACAAGATCAATGGCAAGCTGACGGACGTCATTCCGGCGGATATGCGCGGGTACGAGTCGATCGTTCCTGTCTATACGACGTTGAAGGGTTGGCACTGCTCAACGGAGGGAATCACGGAGTTCGAGAAGCTGCCGCAGCTGGCGCAGGACTACCTGAAGTTCCTCGAAGAACACTCCGGGGCCAAGATCGGCATGGTTTCGACCGGTCCGGATCGGACCCAGACCATCACGCTCCCGGCGTTTGCGGATGCACTGCGGGCTTAGCGGCCGGCAAGAGAGCAGGGTGAGTTATGTTGAGCTTTACGGTACGGTTGCGCTTCGACGAGAACGATCATGAGCAGGTGAAGGAACAGCTGCGTGCGCTTACGCTGGCATCCCGGGAAGAGCCGGGATGCGTCAGCTATATCGCGCACTTTATCGAGGCCGAACCGAGCACGGTGCTGATCTACGAGCAGTATGTTGATGAGGCGGCGCTGGAGCATCATCGCAACACGCCCCACTTCCATAAGTATGCGGTCGGCGGCTTGTACCAGTTGATGAAAGAGCGGAGCATGGAGAACCTTACCGCTGTCTGCTAAGTAACTTACGGCGTGGGCTCTTTGTCACTTTGGAAATGATGTTCCCTTTGACTCTGCGCGGCGGGCAGATTACTATCCGCTTGACGATGTCAGTCTCCCTCCAGCTTCGAAGGACGATGCAAGCCCTCTGGCTTGCATTGGCTCTATTGCTTATCCTGCCTGGATCGCCGGCCCTTGCCGCCATTCATCATGGGGTCAAGCGCGACGCCAAGCATGAGATTGAGCAGCTTGAAGAGGCGTGGCGATCAGCGCAGATCTCAGGGGACCTTGCGACGCTCGACCGGCTGATGGCGGATGACTTCATCGGAATTTCGATGACCGGCCAGGCAAATACGAAGCAACAGCAGCTCGATCGTTATCGGACGAGAACTCTTGTTCTTACGAAGATCGACCTGAATGATCGGAAGATCAAAGTTGTTGGAAATATTGCGATCGTTACGACCCTGGCCGCCGTTGAGGGCTCAAATGAGGGCGAGACGATGCAGGGCTTGTACCGATACACACGCATCTATCAGCGGCTGCCTTCAGGGGTGTGGACGACCACGAACTTTGAAGCGACACGCATTCCGCACCACCGGCAATAGCCTTCCAGACGCAGAAAAGCCCGCCAAATGGCGGGCTTTTTGATTCAACACTGTGGTTTCTACGACGCTCGTCGCACATTCAATGCGAGCAGCCTGCGGGTCAGGGACCGTGTGGCGCCGGTGATGTGCGCATCCTCTGGCTCCTGAAGCAGCGTCATTGCGGGTACTACCGGCTTACGAGTGAGAGGAGCTGGAGTGTACCGCGGTCGGATGCTGGACGAGAGAAAGCTGTGCGGGTCGGCCATGCTGTTCACTGACCTGTCTCGTGAAGTCGATCGCGGCGTAAGGGAAGGAAGATTGCTCGGAACGTGCATCGTTGCCCCCTTGGTCACGCAATTCGTAGTGCGTGATGCTATTTTGTGGGTCACCGCGGCAAGACTTACCGCGCATTCACTTCTACAGATGACCGAAGCGTCCCGGGCGTTGCCTCATTCTGAAAGCAGCTTCTAAGCCGCTGCCACGTAATCTCGAGCGTCTCGGGCAGCACACGGGTTTCGCCGGTGACGGTCATGAAGTTTGTATCTCCGCGCCACCGTGGAAGAGCGTGCATGTGCAGATGATCGGCCACACCAGCGCCGGCTGCTTCGCCCAGATTGAGACCGAAGTTGAGGCCGTCGGGACGGTAGGTAGTCCGCAACGCGGTCTCCACCTGGCGGGCGAGAGCCATCATCTCCCATGCAGATGGCTCGGAGAGTCCGGACAGGGAGTCTAGGTGCTCATACGGGAGGATGAGCACGTGGCCGGTCGCATAGGGAAATGCATTGAGACAGATGAAACAGTGTTCGCCACGAAAGACGATCTGCGCGGCGGCGTCCGCCTGCTCCGATGGCATTCCGTGCCGGACCGCGTAGGCCGTCGCTGCGATCAGGTTGCAGAAGACGCAGTGACGGTCTTCGTCGGCCGGCCACGCGTCGAGAGCCGCGGGGACCCCCTTGCGGGCGGACGGTTCGGAGCGGCTGACGTAGGCATAGCGCCACGGTGTCCAGAGACGATCCATGCGGGCGAGTATACCGGGTCGCATGGATCGGGGCTCGCCGCAGGCTATTTCAGGTGTGAACGAGCAATCTCGAGTCCGGGTGCAATCGATGGACCCAGCTCTTCCTGCTGGAGATCTGGCCGCTCGTGGACGAGATTTGCTGCGCGCTGTAGTGTTCGAACGCCTCTGGCCAATGCTGCCGCGTTGCGAGCAGTTCGGCGAGTTGGAGCTGGACGAGCGGTCGAGGTTGTGCCGCTGGTCCCGAGGCTCGAAAAGCCGCTGGCTTTCGATGTAGCCGAGGGACGACAAAACCTTTGTTTCACCTAATGTTTACGGGCATCTTCATTGACGTAACCCTCGCCGGTTGGTATGCTTCGAAGTGAGCTACTGCGTGTGGGATTCAAGTGCAGCCGCTACTCAGCTAGAGCGATCGCTTCTGTCTGCACGATCTGACAGAAGATCAATAGCCGAATGGTCCATACCAGGATCGTTGACTGTTCCTACGATAGTTTGGCGCCGAGACGAACGCCCCTTGATCCCGGAGTCCGCATCAATCATGGTAGACGACCACAATCCTAATCACCCCGAGAGCCAACCCCTGAACACCGAACTGGAAACCCTAGCGCCTGAGGCGACAGCGGATCACACCGAACTGTCTTCTGAATCCACCCCCACCCAGCAGCATGCTTCCGAGCAGAGCGCTGGCACAACAGAAAACCACGAGTCTTCGCAGCCGAGCAACGTTGGAACCCTGACGGCGAACGCGGAAGAGTCCGAAGAAGAGCCGAACTATGATGCTGCAGACTTTGCGGCAGCCCTGGCCAACTTCGATCGCGAGCAGGCTGCAGAGTCCGCAGCGGCGCAGAATCTGACAGCGGAAGAGGTCATTGTGACCGGCACCGTCGTCAAGATCACGGACAAGCACGTGGTAGTCGATATCGGCCTCAAGTCGGAAGGCTTGATCCCGCTCGAGCAGGTTCTGGACGCGAATGGCGTGTCCAAGTTCCAGGCCGGCGATACGGTCGAGGTTGTGGTTGAGCGTGAGGAGCCAGAGGGCGGTTATCTCGTCAGCTACGACAAGGCGATGCGTCACAAGGTCTGGGACAAGCTCGAGCAGGCGTCGATCGATAAGACGCCCGTCAAGGGTATGGTTCTCAGCCGCGTCAAGGGCGGTCTGACCGTCGATATCGGCATCAAGGCATTCCTGCCCGGTTCGCAGGTTGAAGTTCGCCCCGTTCGCAACCTTGACGGCTACATCGGCACGGAGATCGAAGTCCGCGTCATCAAGCTGAACAAGAAGCGCGGCAACGTCGTCATCAGCCGTAAAGAGCTGCTTGAGGAAGACCAGAACGCGAAGAAGTCTGTCACCCTCGCTACCCTTGAAGAGGGCACGATCCTGACCGGCGTCGTCAAGAATCTGACTGACTACGGCGCATTCGTTGATCTCGGCGGCCTCGACGGCCTGCTGCACATCACCGACATGAGCTGGGGCCGGCTGACGCACCCCCGCGACCTCGTCAACGTTGGCGACGAGATCCAGGTCAAGGTGCTGAAGTTCGACAAGGATAAGCAGCGCGTTTCGCTCGGCTTCAAGCAGCTGACGCCTGATCCATGGCTCGATGCAACCGAGCGTTACCCGATCGGTGCACAGGTTCGTGGACGCGTTCTCTCGGTCACCGACTACGGCGCCTTCGTCGAGCTCGAGCAGGGCATCGAGGGACTTGTACACGTCTCCGAGATGACCTGGTCCAAGCGGATGAAGCACCCGTCGAAGATGGTCAAGCCCGGCGACGAGGTCGACACGATCATCCTGAGCGTCAACCCGAACGACCGCCGCATCTCGCTCGGCATGAAGCAGCTCCAGGACAATCCCTGGGAGCAGCTCGAAGACAAGTACCCGACCGGCGCCATCATCGAAGGCCGCGTACGGAACCTTACGGACTTCGGCGCCTTCATCGAGATCGAGGACGGCATTGACGGCCTCGTACACGTCTCGAACCTGAGCTGGACGAAGCGCATCAAGCACCCCTCTGAGGTCCTGAAGAAGGGCGAAAAGGTCAAGGCAATCGTTCTGGGCGTTGAGCCTGAGAACCGCCGCCTCTCCCTTGGCGTCAAGCAGCTTCAGCCTGATGTCTGGGATACGTTCTTCGCGCAGCACCGTGTTGGCGACGTCATCAAGGGCAAGATTCTGCGCACCGCGCAGTTTGGAGCCTTTGTCGAGATCGCCGAGGGTGTCGAGGGTCTCTGCCATATCTCCGAGGCAGTGGACGCGACGAACCAGCCGGTCAAGCTCGATGTCGATCAGGAGCACGAGTTCAAGATCGTCAAGATGAACCAGGAAGAGAAGAAGGTCGGTCTGAGCATTCGCGCTGTCGGCGAAGAAGCAAGCCGCGCCGAGGTCGAGAGCTACAAGGAACGCGATCACCACGGTAAGGGTGCTTCGAACTCCTCGTCCTCTTCCTCCTCCTCCAGCAGCACCACGCTGGGCGACCTGATCAACTGGAAGCGCTCTGAGCGTGAGTAGTTGAGCGGTACAAGCAGTACAAAAGGGCCGTCCCATTGGGACGGCCCTTTTGTCTGGTCTCAAGACAGGCGGGAACAGTGAGCAGCTCCTATAGAGGAGCGTGCTGTGTCTTTCGGGCATTCAGCAACGTATCGTTCTCAATCCGAACCTGTTGATTCCATGGGAAACGGGCAGTCGGTCGAACGTTCGTGTGAGGCGTCTACACTTCGCTCAATGGCAGGGGATTGTTTATGCGGAGTGAATCTGGTGGAGTTCCGTTCTCGGCTGCTCTGCCATCTTGATGGAGGCGCGGCGCATGACCTCAAGCTCTGCAGGGGCAAAGAGTTCAGGAGGAATTCCGCCAACAGCGACAAAGCCAGGATTGTCTCCCAGAACCTGGGAGATCTGATTCCAGCGGAGGAACGGTGAGGTGGTTGGGAGCACGATCATGCGGCGCTTCGGCTCTGGAAGCGCGAAGTAGGTGATCCACATCAGAAGCACGCAGTATGTCGAGATCTCGGAGACGTTGCTGATAACGGCATACATCTGGTGAAAGTGCGACATCCAGGCTGAGGCCACGAGGTTCATGGTCGCCATGATTCCCAGTCCAAGGCTGACTCCAAAGATCCGGCTGCTGAAGGTAAGGCCCATCGGACGGATGGCGAAGCATACGAATATGAGCAGGCAAAGCGTCAGGATGCTCTGTGTTCGCTGCAGCTCGGTCACGAAGTTTGTAATGAAGACGAACTGTGTTGCGTGCACGGAGAAGGCAGAACCGAGTGCGATCGCGATCGAAATGCTGCCGGCCCACCGGAATACGAGCATTCCAAGCTTCTTCAGGCCGTCGAGGGGTGCCATCGCAAGCTTGAAGATGCTGTGGATCAGCAATAAGCCAAGGATGGACTCGACCGCGTAACCAAGCCAGTATGTGTAGAAGTAAAGATCGTAGGCGAGGGTGACACTCAGTTGCTTTCCACTCAGAAGGATGAAGGGCAGCAAAAGGCTGTCTATGGTCGCGCGAAAACCAAGGAAGATGCAGAGATACTTGTAATCACGCATCTGGCCGCGGACAGCAATACAGATCAGCGAGACCAGGCACAGAAGGATTTCGCCGGCGGGAAGAGCGATCGGGTTGATCGGACCATGCATGGCAGACCCCTTGGGAGCTTAATGATAGCTCAACCAAGGGTCTGCCAAGAATTGTTTTTAGCGGTTGGCAATGCCGCAGCCGTTCGGATCGCCAGGGGGGCACATGGGAATCGGGAAGGCCTTCGTTGCCGGGGTGATGGTCTTTGCGTTGATCTTGGGGGTAACTGCGGAGGCTGCTGCACCGGTGAGGGTAAGGGCGATGACGAAGGCGCGGACGATGTTCTTCATGTGTAGTTCTCCTGGAAAGGTACTGGGGTGTCATGCTTCAGAAGAATTCTCTGGACACACCTCATGAAGTAAACATAGGATATGTAATGGAACAAGTCTATCTATTACGAGAACATGTAAAAATAGTAAACGGCCGTAAGATGCCTGAAGAGGGACTGAAAAATATCTTCCTCAATGTCTTGCCGATCGCCTCAGCTACCTAACGTAATCGATCGACCGATGGCGGGGTAACGTGGACACGACGGCGGACTCGAGCACACTTCCAGCAGGGACGCGCAAAACGTTGATAGCAAAGGCCCTTATTTTTGCCAAATAGGTAATAAGAGCCCTTTGTCTGTTCAATTTTGAACGCTGTCAGGAATATGTATCGATTATCGGTTTTTCGCAGCATTTGGGATGATGCGACGAAAGATTTAATATCGCATCCTTTATTGGCCCACCGGCCACGTAGAGAAGTCTTCAAGAGGCCGATCAAAGTACGCGACTGTGGCGGTATCCTTCTGCCGTCAGCGCGTCGAGCAGCTCTGCAACCTGCTCCCGGCCGCGCGTCTCCATCGTGATGTCGATGACCGTATCGCCAAGATTGACACCATAATAGGCACGATTGTGGAGCGTATCGACGATATTGGCACGATGCTGCGCGATCAGGCGCGTTAGCTCAGCCAGTGCTCCCGGTTTATCGAGGAGGTGAATGCGCAGCCGGATCAGGCGGCCATCCTGCACCAGGCCGCGCTCGATAATACGTGCCAGCAGGGTTACATCGATATTTCCACCGCAGACGAGGACGGCAGTATGTGCGTTCTTCAGGCTGGTTCGATGTTGCAGCAGGGCAGCGAGGGCCGTCGCTCCGGCGCCTTCTGCAAGCGTCTTCTCGCGCTCGAGCAGCATCAGGATCGACGACGCAATCTCGTCCTCGTCGACGGTTACAATCTCGTCGACGTAGCGCTCGACCATGGGATAGTTGACGTCACCGGCCCTGCGAACCGCGATACCGTCGGCGATGGTCGTTGCCGGGTCGATCGTCACCGGATGATGCTCCGCCATGGCGGCGACCATCGACGGAAGCCGCGAGGTCTGTACGCCGATGATCCGGACCCCGGGCTTTGACTCCTTAATTGCGCAGGCGATGCCGCCGATCAGGCCGCCTCCGCCGATCGGCACGACGACCGCTTCGAGCTGGGGAATCTGCTCCATCAGCTCCAGCCCGATCGTCCCCTGCCCCGCCATTACGGCGGGATTATCGAAGGGGTGGATGAAGGTCATGTTCTGCTCGTTGCAGATGCGCGTCGCCTCTTCGCAGGCTTCGTCGTAGTTGGTGCCGTGCAGGATCACTTCAGCCCCGAAGTTACGCGTTGCCGTCACCTTGACCAGCGGGGTCGGAAGCGGCATCACGATGATGGCGCGGATTCCGCGCTTCGTCGCGTGGTAGGCGACTCCCTGGGCGTGGTTGCCGGCGCTGGCCGCGACGACACCGCGAGCGGACTCCTCCGGGGTCAACATGGCGATCCGGTTCAGCGCGCCGCGCTCCTTGAAGGAGCCGGTCATCTGCAGATTTTCGAGCTTGAGATAGATCTGCTGGCCCGTAATCTCCGACAGCATCTGCGAGTGCGGGCAGGGCGAGTAATAGATCGAAGAACGCAGCCGCTCCCGTGCGGCGAGGACATCAGCGAGGCTTATGCTCAGGTTCTGCTTGGATTCGTTCACAATCTATCGATGGTACTTGAACCGCAGGGCTGAATCAGCGACGCGCGCGAAAACGATTCGCCAGCGCAAACTCGTCGCGGAGCTCCGGCGTCTTGAGATTCTCGCGGAGATGGGCGAGCCGCTGCTCCAGGGCGTAGAGCGTCTCGGCGATCGGAACGGTGTTCGACATCGCGACGTCACGCCACATGCTGTAGGGGCTGGCTCCGAGGCGCGTGGTCTCGCGGAGCGCTCGGCCTCCGATGGCGGCGATCTCGGGGGCATCGCCGAAGCGGTCTTCGAGGAGCGCGGCGAGGGCGGTCGAGAGCATCTGCGGCAGATGACTGACCCAGGCGCAGAGCTCATCATGCCGGGCGGCGTCGAGATCGAGCGTGCGTGCCCCGAACTTCGCGACCCACCTACGCCACTCCGCCTCGAGCTCGCCGGGTTCGTCGGAGTAGGGGGTGAAGAGCCACATCGCGTCGTGGAAGAGGGTTGCGTCGGCAAGAGCAGCCCCGCCGGATTCCTTGCCGGCCATGGGATGGCCCGGGAGAAAGCGTGGACCGGTGCCTCCGAAGAGGCCCTGACCGAGCTCGGCGATCTGCAGCTTGGTGCTGCCAACATCCGTAACGAGCTGCCCTGCGCGGAGGACCGGGCCAAGCTCCAGCAGCCAGTCGAGGATTCCCATCACGGGAACGGCAAGGATAATGACGTGGGCGTGCCGGGCGACGCTGAGTGCCTCTTCGCGATTCGATGCGACCTCGTCGACCGCACCTAGCTCCAGTGCGGTCAGTCGTTCGAGGCGGGTCGAGTCCCAGCCGGAGATGTGGCCCTCAAAGCCGGCGG
>CAZZZQ010000028.1:0-13850 GCA_964658405.1 uncultured Sphingomonas sp. | reverse complement strand
CTCACTCGCAGGGCTCGCGCTCAACATCATCGAGTGCTAAGTCACGCGAAGCGTCCAGCACCCCGCGAAGCGGCGCCCGTCCGGCGTCAGGACGCCTTAAAGCACGCCGTAGTTGACGTAGCAAACCGTCGCCATCCGCAGCACACCATCGCAACTGAACCGCTCAAAGTGCGACCGCAGCGCCCGCTGCATCCCGTCATATTTCGCATCGCCCGGTAGCGGGACGGACGAATACGACTGCGTCTGCCCAAGGAACTCCTCAAGGCTCAACCGCTGCTCGCCATGCAGCTCCTCATGCACATGTGTCCCAGCAACGAAGGCTTCGACCGCACGCTCATGCGCACGATAGCGGCTGCGAACATCCCTGTGGTCGACGCCCTCATCGACCAGGATGCGCTCATAGTCCATCTCCTGTTCGGAGTCGCCATGGCCCCGACCGTTTGCCGCCAGCACCAGCCATCCACCCGCCCGCAGGATCCTGCGAAACTCCTGCAGCGAGCGTACGGGATCGAACCAGTGAAAGGCCCGCCCCGCCGTCACGAAGTCCACCGACGCTGAGCGTAGTCCGGTCTCCTCCGCCGAGGCATCGATCACCGTCAGGGCAGAATAACGCTCTCGCAGTCCCTCACAGACAGCTCTCATTCCAGCGTTCGGCTCAACTGCGAGGACGGGATTGCCCTGCTCCAGAAAAAGCTCTGCAAGCATTCCTGTTCCCGCACCAATATCGGCGATGACGTCGCTGCTCCTCAATCCGCAGCGAGCCGTGAGCAGCGCGAGCAGCTCCGGCGGATATCGCATCCGGTACCGCTCATAGTCTTCGACCCGTCCGGTAAACCGCTCCGCATGCTCTGTCATCGTGACGCTACTTTCCCTCGGGCGGAACGAGATCGTACTGCGGCTGCGGGACGCCCTTCAGATACTTGTCGAACCAGTTCATGATGTTTTCCAGGCGTTCCACGCGATGCCATGGCTGGCCGCTGCGCGAGAGCTCGTGGCTCTCACCCGGGAAGCGGACCATCACCGTATCAATGTGGCGATAACGCAGGGCGCGATAGAAGTCTTCGCCACCCGCAGTCGGAGGCGTGCGATAGTCCGCCTCGCCGAGGATGAACATCATCGGCGTCTTGATGTTCTTCACATACGTGATGGGCGAATACTTTTTGAACTCCTCCGGATGATCGAACGGTGCGCCTTCAAACCAGGTCGGCTGAAAGACGGTGAAGTCGGCGGTGTACCACCAGTTTGCCCAGTCCGTAATGTCGCGCTGTGCGACCGCCGCCTTGAAGCGATTCGTCTGTGTCACGGTCCAGTCGGTCAGCAGGCCGCCACCGCTTCCGCCGGTCACACCCAGCTTCGCCGCATCGACGTAACCGAGCTTGATCACCGCGTCGACCGAGTCCATCAGGTCGTGGAAGTCGTCACCCGGATAGTTGTGCTGAATCACATTCGCGAACTGCTGCCCATAGGTCGTCGACCCGCGCGGATTCGGATAGACGACGACGTAGCCCTTTGCAGCCATCCACTGCATCTCCTGGTCGAAGACCCAGCCGTATGCGGAGTGCGGGCCGCCATGAATATTAAGGATCAGCGGATACTTCTTCGATGCATCGAAGTCCGGCGGAAGCTGAACGAAGGTGTCGATCTTCTGACCGCTAATGTCCTTCACATTCGCGGTCGGCGTCACCTGCAGATCCTGCGGCATGGTCAGGTTCAGCTGCGAGAAGAGCGCCTCGTTCACCTTCGTCAGTTGCATCTGACTCTTCGACCCATCCGCCGTGACCAGGAAGAGATCGCCAATATTCACCGGCGTCGAGATCTGCGTCAGCAGCTTTGTTCCATCAGGCGAGGCGGCGAAGCTCAGCGCCGCCTGCTTCGACTCCGTCAGCTCCTTCACGGCTCCACTCGTTGCGTCGATCGAGACGACCAGCGCGCTTCCCTCTTTACCGACGAGGTCGAGGATCGCTGCTCCATCCTTCGTCCAGACCGGCCTGCTATGGCCGCCTCCGCGCGGCGCAGTGTTGTCTCCTCCCACTCCACCGCCGACCTCGTAGTCATACGCCGTCGTCAGGTTGCGCGGGCCCGCAGAGACCGCATCGAGATCGAGCACGAACATATCGGCCTGCTGGTGGGAGCGCGGCTTCGGCAGATCCTCTTCGCCATGAAACGCAAGATGCTTTCCGTCAGGTGAGAGCGCCAGCCCGGATACAGAAAACTTGATCGCCGCAACGAGCGAGCTTCCCGGCACGACAGCCTTATCACCGCACGCAGGCACAACCTCAACCGTGTCAATCTCGCTGCGCGGCGAGACCAGCGAAGGATCGACGACGCGCTCGGCCGTGTAGTAGATCCGGTTCGATCCTGGAGTCCAGAGGAACTCCTCCACATCGAACCGCCCGGTTGTAATCGCACGTGCCGCCGGCGTCGGCTTGTCGTCGTTCGAGAGCGTGTAGACGTAAAGCTGCGAGGCCTCGGTGTTATCGACATAGCCGCTGCCATTTGCGCGGTAGACCGACTTCAAGATGATCCGCACATCGCTCTTGTGATCGGACTCCTTCACCTCACCATCGGCCGCCTCGTCCTTCTTCGCTGCCTTCTCCGGCTCAGGCTTCGGTACTTCAGGAATGATCGGCGTGTCGCTCAGCACCGCGAGGGATCGCCCATCGGGCGACCACTGCGGCGCGCTCGCACCCTTCTTCAAAGCAGCAAGCGGCTGCGGATCACCGCCAGCCAGCGACAGCAGTTCCACCTGGCCCGGCTCCGGTTTGCCCTCTTTTTCGACAGCGCGAATAAAGGCGATCTGCTTTCCATTCGGCGACCATCGCGGCTGCGTGTCGTGCGGGCCGTTCGTCAGGCGACGCGGCTGCGCGTTCGGTCGGGTCACATCGAGCAGATAAAGCGCAGTGTCATAGCCTTCGCGCTTCGCATTGACGGTCGTCTCGACGAAGACTGCCTGCGTGCCATCCAGCGAGAGCTGCGTATCGCCGATCCACTTGAAGGAGAAGAGGTCCTTCTCGGTGATGCTGCGCTTCTGTGCGGTCGCCACACCGGCGAGCAGAGCTGGTACAAGAGCTGCAATCAGAAAGCGGGAACGCATAAGAAGATCTCCGTTGAAACGATCGCTGAGGTCGGTGCTTGATCCTGACTATAGCGCAGACCATCGACCACTCCGCAGAGCGTGATGATGATGACGACTCCAAGTATTTCTTCATGCGGCACACGCGGGAATCATCTGCACGAAAAAAGAGTTCATTCGCAACGTTTTTTTCTTGACACTCATTTAGCGCAAAACTATACCTTCGTTAGCTGCTCCGCAGCGTAGTGCAACACCGATGCTTGATCGATAGGGAGAACAGGCAATGGCAACCAAAAAGGCAGCAAAGAAAACGGCAAAAAAGGCAGCCGCTAAAAAGAAATAAACCAACAGGCAAACGCAACAAGGGGGACGCAGGCAGCGTCCCCCTTGTTGCGTTTGTACCCGCGAATCTAGGGCGTTGCAGCCATCTGCGGCGCGTTCTTCGGCGTTGCGAGATAGCCCGATACCTTGTTCTTGTCCATCGAGTTCACGACGATCTCGTAGAGCATCGGATCCTTGCCCGTGTAGAACTGCACAGGCTCATCCAGGCTGCGATCCTTCTTCTCGATGTTCCGGTCGTCCGCACTGACGTTGAGCGTAAACCGCGACCGCTTCTCATCGACCTTCTTCAGCTGCAGCTTGATGGTCGAGATCAGGATCGGCTTCGCACCCTTCTGCAGCGAGAACTCGAAGTAGTTGCGATCTCCCTTATGCTTCAGTACCTCGAGCTCGCTGTGATTCGTCGCGATCAGGCCGCTCATCACGCCCGCGTCGCCGACTACGCGGTTCAGCTGCGACTTGGTCGTCTCGAGATCGGTCTTCGTCGAAGCAACCTCTGTCTTCACGCCGCCAACATCCGTCTTCACACTTGCGACATCGGTCGAGACCGCGCCGATCTGCTGCGTCGTCGCCGTCTGCTGCCGCTCGATGCGGGCCGTCTCGGCGCGCTGCGAAGCGATGATGCTCTCGGTGCGCGCCTCAAGCTGTCGTTGCGTGATGCCGACGCTCTGGCCAAGTGTCTCGGAGGTCGCGCGAAGCTTCGCGTTGGTCGCGTCCAGCTTCTGCGTCAGCTCAACGTTGCGCTGGTCCGCATCCGCAAGCCGCTTCTCTGCAACGCCGAGGTGGTTCTGCAACCCGTAGCACCAGATCAGCGCACCGATCGCCGCCAGCAACGCGACCGCGACCACTCCGATAAATGCGCCGGACGCGGAACGCTCCGGGACGTACTCGCCTTCACTCATTCACTGTCTCCTGAAGATCTCAAACTCTTAAAATTTTTCGGGCCGTACTGCTTGGACGAATGCAACGGCGCAAGGCACTCGACGCGACCATCAGAAACTATATCGCCTCCACCTCCATCTAAACTCGACGTATGCCATCCCCAGCTCAATCACAGGACATCTGCATCGCAGGCTCGGGGATCATCGGCCTCTCTCTCGCTCTTGAACTTCATCACCGCGGAGCTCGCGTCACGGTGCTCGAGCGCGACCATGCACTGACCCACGCCAGCACCGCCGCCGCCGGAATGCTCGCCTGTGACGATCCTGAAAACCCTTTTCAGCTTCAACCCCTCTCGCGGCTCAGTGTTGCCCTTTATCCCGAATTTCTGCGGCGCGTCGAAGCGCTCTCCGGTCTGCCCGTCCCCTTCCAGACCAGCCGGACCCTGCAGGCGCACGAGAGCTACTCCGATCCGTTCGACCCCTCGATCCTTCAGCAACTCCGTCCAGGCAGCCATCACTTCGCCGTCCTCGACGAGCACAGCATCGATCCGCGACAGCTCGCAGCTGCGCTTCTTGCAGCCGTGCGCAACACCTCGATCGAGCTGCATGAGCAGACCGCAGTCCAGTCCGTGACGGAGCAGGCAGGAGGCCTGCAGATCACAACCAGCCGCGGCCCCTTCTCAGCGCAACAACTCGTCCACACCCAGGGTGCGTGGAGCTTTGCGCCGATCACCCCGCGCAAGGGCCAGATGCTCGCCGTCTCCCTGCCAGAGTCCTTCCCACTCAAGGACGTCATTCGAACACCAGAGATCTATATCGTCCCTCGAACCACGGGACCACGCGCTGGGCAGGCCGTCATCGGCGCGACGGTGGAGGAGGCCGGCTTCGACACGGTCACGCACATGGCCGATCTCGCGGGGCTCCGTTCCGCCGCCGCCGATCTCCTGCCCTTGCTTGCGGAAGAACGGCTCTTCCCCGCCGTAGATCACTGGGCCGGGCTCAGACCCGCGACACCGGACGAGCTGCCCCTGCTCGGAGCCGTGCCCGGGTCAGCCAGGCAATTCGTCGCCGCCGGCCACTACCGTAATGGAATCCTTCTGGCACCCGCGACGGCGAGCGTCATGGCGGACCTGCTCGAAGGCTGTGCGTCCCCGGTCGAGCTCACGCCGTTCGCTCCCTCCCGTTTCCCATAAGCGACATATCGCACATTTGGAACGATAACCGCCCACATCACCGTGACAATGCTTTCTTCGCTACGCTATAACCGAAGAGCTTGATGATTTTCGCTGTTACGGAGAGACTGTCATGGCCACGTCGGTTGCACCAAAAGGCTTAGAAGGTATTGTCGCCACTAGCTCGTCCATCTGCTGGATCGACGGCGACGCAGGCGTCCTCTCCTACCGCGGCATCGACATCCACGAGCTGGCCAGTCACTCGACCTTCGAAGAGACGACCTACCTGCTCTGGTTCGGCAAGCTTCCGAATGCGCAGGAGCTCGCCGCCTTCACCGCAGAGCTCTCCGCCGCACGGACCCTGAACCCACGCGTGATCGAGTTTCTCCGCAGCGTCCCCACCGACGCGACTCCAATGGAGATCCTCCGGACCGCCGTCAGCCTGCTCTCCATCTACGACGCGGACGAGAAGAGCTCGTCGCACGACGCGAACGTTCGCAAGAGCTACCGCCTGACCTCGCAGATCGCCATGATCGTCGCCGTCTTCGATCGGATCCGCAAGGGCAAGACGATCGTCGAGGCGGATCATTCGCTCAGCCACGCGGGGAACTTCCTCTGGATGCTGAACGGCACCAGGCCCTCCGAGACCGCGACCAGGGCGCTCGACGTCGCGCTGATTCTTCATGCCGATCATGAGCTGAACGCCAGCACCTTTGCCGCACGCGTCATCGCCGCCACCCTCGCCGACATTCACTCCGCGATCACCGGTGCGATCGGCGCTCTCAAGGGGCCACTGCACGGCGGAGCCAACGAAGCCACCATGCGCTTGCTCTACGCCATCGACAAGGCAGGCGCTGACCCGGTCGAGTACGTCAAGCAGATGTTTGCCGAGAAGAAGAAGATCTCGGGCTTCGGCCACCGCGTTTATCACACCGAAGATCCCCGCGCGACGCACCTCCGCCGCATGTCGGAAGAGCTGGGCCGCGCCGCAGGCAGCACCAAGTGGTTCGATCTGTCGCGCAAGATCGAGCTCTTCGTCAAAGCCGAGAAGAAGCTGAACGCAAACGTTGACTTCTACTCCGCCTCGACCTATACGACGCTCGGGATCGATATCGATCTCTTCACGCCGATCTTCGCCGTCAGCCGTATCGCTGGGTGGGCCGCGCACGTCATCGAGCAGCATGACGACAATCGCCTCATTCGCCCGCGGGCCGAGTACGTCGGACCGGACTATCCGGCTCCCTACGTTCCCGTTGCCGAACGATAGGTCATTCGGCTCTAAACGATAGAGCTTCCAGCACGAAAAGATAGATTGGCAAACCGGCAGCGAAGCTGCAATGCTCACTGCAGCAGCACTTGAAGAAACTTCTCCGGGGAGCGCCGTTTGCCTGTACGACCTTATCTGCTGCTTCTGCTCCTCGTGGCCGGCAGGGGCTTTGCACAGGCTCCTGAACAGAAATCGGAAGCTCCGACCTCAACGACCTCCGCGACGGAGCAGTCCGAGGTTCCGGACGTTCCCGGCATGTCTGCCCTGCTGCACGGCGTCAACGCCGGCATGACGATCTCGTCGCTGCACGATTCCATCACCGGCTGGGCGACGCTCGCCACCCCCGCCATCGGCTACAGCTTCAACGATCACTTCAACGTCGACGTTACGATCCCCATCTACTTCTACCGCCTTGCGGAGAGTCGGGCCGCTCGTCCAAAGGCAAATGCCCGCCTCGTGAATCAACGCGCCGAACTGGGCGACGTCGTCATCGGGCTCCATGCTGCCTTCGCGCCGAGGTTTGCCGACTACCAGCTCACCGGTGCGCTCGCCGCGCCAACCGGCGACGAGCTTTATGGACTCACCTCGGGCCGCGTCACCTTCGACGTCAGCAACCACTTCGAACACACCTTCGGGAAGATCACACCCGACGTCGAGATCGGCATGGGCGACTCAAGCACCCTGGTCAATCGCCTGGTCACCAAGAACTACACCTCGCTCGGACCCCTCGCCCACTTTCAGGCCGGGCTCAACGTAGAGCTCGTTCACGGAATGTCATTCGAATCAGACGCCTATGAGCAGCTTCCAGTAGGCGACCAGAAGACCTATGGACCCGCGCGCAAAGGTCGCGCCACGGTCGTTACCGGGCGAAATGTCGCGGAAGATAACGGCTTTACCAACTCGCTGGACGTCCCGCTCAACCGGCACACGACCTTTGCGGCCTACTACAACCGCAGCCTGCGCATCCACGACGATACGGTCTCCGTCGGGCTCACCTACGTCCTGCGCGGGACGCCGCCGCCGATCGATCCGGACCTGTCGATCGACGACCTCATCCCCTAGCATTGCCCTCACGCAGGCGCAGCATCCTGCGAAGCAGCGCCCGCCCGGCGTAAGGGCACCCTTCCGTTACTTCTTCACGCTGGCCGGCGGAACCATCCCGTTCATGCGCAGGTACTCCACAAGCTGCCCGTAATGGTCGGAGCCATGGGCGATCAGGCCGCCTGCGAGGGTCGCCCGCGTGTCGGACTCGTGAACACTCTCGAACGCATTCTTCTCGGTCAGCGTCTCCATTGCCTTGTGGGCATACGCAAACGAGGCGGCAAGCGCGGCGACGATCTGGTCCTTATCCTTCAAAGCATCAAGGGACTTGACGCTGATCTCCGGCTTCAGCCCGCCGATCGCCGAGCCATAGTAGTAATTAGCCTCTGCGATGTGCGTCACCATCGATCCGAAGCTTCGAACACCCTCGTACTTTGTCGTCTGCGACGCGGCAAAGATTGCCTGGCTCGGAGCGAAGCTGTACTTGTCGGCCGGCATCGCCTTGGCCAGACCCATCATCTCGTCCTCGAAGACGCTGAGCGACGCGTCGAAGCTCTTCGACGGCTGAATCATCGTTCCAGGCGCGATCTTCGGAGCCGGTCCGCCCATCTGTGCCTGCATTCCCATAGCGCCGCAACAAGCAGCCAACGCCAACCCTGCAACCATCCGCTTCACCATCATGTACGTCTCCTGCACCAGGTTAACCGGGCGGACTCAGCCTACCAGATCGGCACCCGCACCGCCCGAAGCCGCGTATGTGTTGCAATATAAGGATGGCCGTCACTCCAACCATTGAACCCAGGCAGAGCATCCTGCGGCGTACCCCGCTCATGGCCCTCGCCATCGCAGCCTTCGGGATCGGGACCTCAGAGTTCATCATCATGGGTCTTCTGCCCAACCTCGCCGAAGACTTCCACGTCAGCATCCCCCGGGCCGGCGCGCTTGTCTCCGGCTACGCCCTTTCGGTCACCATCGGCGCACCGATCGTCGCGCTCGCGACCGCAAAGCTCGAACGCAAGCTGGCCCTGCTCCTCCTGATGGGCGTCTTTACGCTGGGAAACTTCGCCTGCGCCATCGCTCCCGGATACAACCTGCTCTTCGCCGCACGCGTGCTGACGGCCCTCTGCCACGGAGCGTTCTTCGGAATCGGCAGCGTCGTCGCCGCCAACCTCGTCCCGCGCAACCAGCGCTCCCAGGCGATTGCCCTCATGTTCTCCGGGCTGACGCTCGCCAACGTCCTTGGCGTCCCGGCCGGGACTGCCCTCGGGCAGGCCTTCGGCTGGCGGTCCGCCTTCTGGGCGATCGTTCCTATCGGCCTCATCGCCGCCACCGCCGTCTTCTTCCTCGTCCCACCGCAGCCCGCGGGCAGCGGAAGCATCGTCCACGAGTTCCGCGTCCTCCGCAAGCCGCAGGTCCTGCTCGTCCTCGTGATGAGCGTCCTCACCTCGGCCTCACTCTTCTGCGTCTTCACCTACATCGCGCCCATGCTGCTGACGGTCACGCATGTCTCGCCGCACGCGGTCACGCTGACGCTGCTGCTCTTCGGCGTCGGCATCACCATCGGCAACCTCCTCGGCGGCAGCCTGAGCGACTGGCGCCCGATGGCCTTTCTCAACGGCGCGCTGATCATGCTGATCGCGACTAACCTGCTGCTTCCCTTCGCTGAACCCTTCACGATCCCCGCAGTGATCATGATCCTGCTCTGGGGCGCGATCCAGTTCGCCGCCGGGGCACCGCTTCAGTCGCGAATCGTCGACCAGGCCGCTGAAGCGCCAAACCTGGCCTCCACCCTTAACCAGGGCGCCTTCAACTTCGGCAATGCCACCGGCGCCTCACTCGGCGGCATGATGCTGACCGCCGGCTACACCTATCGCCAACTCCCGATCGCCAGCGCCGGAGTCACCCTGATCGCGCTCGTCCTCGCCGTGATCTCTGCTCGGCTCGATCGCAGACACGCCGCTTTAAAGCACTCTTCGACGATCATGCCGATGGAGACCTGACTTTTTTGTCCTTCGAAGGAATCTGCCTCGCCCCCTGTTGAATCCAGTGAAAACCGCACGGTCGTAGAATAGAGCCATGCGCCGTGTCTACATGGACGCCAACGCCACCACGCCCCTGCTTCCCGAGGTCTTCGAGGCGATGCGCCCGTTCTGGATCGAGAGCTTCGGCAACGCCAGCTCCATCCACCAGCAGGGCCAGCAGGCGCGCGCCGCGGTCGATCATGCGCGCGAGTCCGTCGCCCGCCTCCTCCACTGCCGCGCCTCCGAGATCGTCTTCACCTCCGGCGGAACCGAGGGCGATAACCTCGCGCTCTTCGGCACCCTCACCCCCGGTGACCACCTCATCACCACCGCGATCGAGCACCACGCCGTCCTGCACGCCGCCGAAGCGCTCGCTGAACGAGGCATCGAGGTCACCTTCCTGCCCTGCACCGCCTCCGGCCTGATCGAACCCGCAACCCTGCAGGCGGCGATGAAGCCAAACACCCGCCTCGTCAGCATCATGCTCGCTAACAACGAGACCGGCACCATCCAGCCCATCGCCGAGCTGGCCGCCATCGCCCACGCGGGCGGCGCGCTCTTCCACACCGACGCCGTGCAGGCCGCGGGCAAACTCCCGCTCGACCTCGCGCCAAAGGGAGCGCTTAAAGACGTAGACCTGCTCACCATCTCCGGCCACAAGGTCTACGCGCCGCAGGGGACAGGAATCCTCTTTGTCCGGCGCAGCGTGCGCCTCGCCCCTATGTTCCACGGCGGAACCCATGAGCGCCAGCGTCGCGCCGGAACAGAAAATGTCGCTGGCATCGTCGCCCTCGGTAAGGCAGCGGAGCTCGCACAGGCCTGGCTCGCCAACGACACGACCGAGCCGATCGCCCCGAATTCCGCCCCAGCGAATCCTCTCCAGCTTGCACAACTTCGCGACCGCCTTGAGCAGGGTATCCTGGCCCAGGTCGAAGAAGCAGGCGTCAACGGTGCAGGGACCTCCCGCGTCTCGAACACCAGCAACCTCTACTTTGATCATGTCGAGGCCGAAGCCCTGGTCATCGCGCTCGACCTCAAAGGCCTCGCCGTCAGCGGCGGCTCCGCCTGCCAGTCCGGCGCAACCGAGCCATCGCACGTCCTTACCGCCATGGGTCTTTCGACGCCGCGCGCCCGCGCCAGCGTACGCTTCTCCCTGACCAGGCTCATCACGGAGGAGGAGATCGACTACGCGCTTACCCTCGTCCCGGCCGCCGTAGCCCGGCTCCGAACCCTGTCCCCCACCTGGAACAAGACCCCTGCCCTTTCAATCGCCTAAAGCCTTATGGGCGACTCCCGAAGGGAGTGTGCGTTTCGCCCCTCCACCGAGACGCGAAACGCACACTCCTACAAATACCAGGGAATATTCACAACCACGATCCGCTGCTTGCCCTTGAGCAGCAGCAACAGCTTCAACAGCTGGACCCGCTGATTGTGGAGCAGGTTCTCCCACCAGTGCTTGACCACAAGCTCCGGCAATAGAACAGCGACCTTCCGCGACGGATTCGCCTTCTCCAGCTCAAGGATGTAGTCCATCACCGGGGTGATGATCTGCCGATAGGTCGACATCAGCGAGATGAGCTCCGGCTCCGGCCGATTGTCGGCGCGGATCGGCGCCAGGACCTTATGCTCCCAAACCTCACAAAGCGACTCCTCGCCGTCGTCACAATCGACATGAACCACCTTAATATCCGCAGAGAGCAGCAGCCCGAAGCGCAGCGCCTTCTCCGTCACACGATCCCAGCGAGCCATCGGAATGACGACGATGGGCTGCTCAAGATGCGTCAGGTTCACCGGCGTCATATCCCGCATCTCGCCCTTGACGCGCGTGTAGTGCTGCTTGACCGCCATCATGATCAAAATCAGGATCGGCACCAGCAGCGCCGTGACCCATGCGCCCGACATGAACTTCGAAGCGAGCACGATGATCGTCGTGATGCCGGTGGCAACGGCACCGACTCCATTGACGAACATATGCCAGCCGCGGCCAGGGTGATCGCCCTCCTGCTTCTTCCAGTGGATGACCATGCCGGCCTGCGACAGGGTAAATGCCAGGAAGGCGCCGATGGCATAGAGCGGAATCAGCCGGTCGGTCACGCCTTTGAAGAGGATCAGGATGATCGCCGTAAAGCCCGTCAGCGCGTAGACGCCATGCGAGAAGAGCAGCCGGCGGCCGCGCAGAATGAACACATGCGGCAGATAGTCGTGCATCGCAATCGCACGCGTGAGGCGTGGGAAGTCGGCAAACGCGGTGTTCGCGCTGAGCGCAAGCGCCAGAAGAACACTCCCCATGGTTACAAAGTAGAACCAGCCGCGACCCATCACTGCCGTCACCAGCAAGCTCAGGAGGCTCTGATAGCCGGAGCCATCCGGGTCCATCGCCATGATCTGATAGTGCTTCGCCAGCCAAGCTGTCCCATAGAGCAGGACGATCAGGATGCCGATGATCACCGTCAGGGTGTACTGCGCCTTCTTCGCGCGCGGCTCACCGAAGGCCATCACGCCATTTGACACCGCTTCAACACCGGTCATCGCAGCGCAACCGCTCGAGAACGCCTTCATCAGCATCCAGATGCCGAGGTACTTGACCGTCTGCGGCAGGGCCGGCGGCATGGCTGAGACCGGGACCGGATGACCGCCCGAGGCGATCGTCTTGAAGACACCGACACCGATCACGATCAGCAGCGTTCCGATAAAGAGAAAGGTCGGCAGAATGAACGCCGCTCCCGTATCCTTCACGCCGCGCAGGTTGATCACAACCAGGATCGCCAGGATAAAGAGGCAGAGCTCGAGCGTGTACGGCTGCAGATGAGGAACAGCCGATGTCAGAGCGGTGACACCTGCCGAGATTCCGACCGCTGCCGTCAGGATGTAGTCGATCATCAACGCCGCAGCGGCCAGCAGGCCGGCTCCGGTTCCGAGGTTCTCACTGGCAACCGTGTACGAGCCGCCACCGTTCGGGTAGGCCGCGATCGTCTGCCGATAGCTGAAGAAGACGATCACCAGCAGAATGAGGATCGAGGTGATGATCGGAACGATGTACTGGGTGCCGTACACTCCAAGCGGGATGAGCAATGCCATCGCTGCTTCGGGTCCGTATGCCGCCGAGGTCAGTGCATCAAGACCAAAGATCGGGATTCCGGCGGAGACGCCAATATGCTCTGCCCGCTCTTCACTGGTTGCAAGTGGCCGGCCAAATAAAACGTCTGTAAGTGCCATGTCACTCCTGATGGTAATCCCTATCGTCGATTTTCAGTGTTTTTTTGAATCCTTCGATCCTCTCACTGGCACCAAATATTTACAGCGCGCAATCGGTCCTTGGATCAATGGAGTCTCCTCCGACGCCGGGCTGGCTTCTTTTCATAGAATTCCTTCGGAAAGACGCGCCACTGTACACTTTTAGACATGTCGAGCCTCTACGAAATCCCGCTGAATACCCTTAAAGGTGAACCCACGACCCTTGAGCAGTACAAGGGCAAGGTCCTCCTCATCGTGAATACCGCGTCGAAATGCGGCCTGACGCCCCAGTACGAGGGGCTCGAGAAGCTCTACAACACCTATAAGCATTGCGGCTTCGAGATCCTCGGCTTCCCGGCGAACGACTTCGCAGGCCAGGAGCCCGGCAGCAACGAAGAGATCCAGAACTTCTGCAGCACGACCTTCAACATCACCTTCCCAATGTTTGAGAAGGTAACGGTCGTCGGTCCGGAGAAGTCTCCCCTCTATGACCTCCTCACGCAGGCCCAGCCGGTGGCTCGCATCGCCGACCCCAAGTTCAAGGACAATCTCCGCGGCTATGGCCTGACCGTTAACGACGCCCCCGAGCTGACTTGGAACTTCGAGAAGTTCGTCGTCAATCGCCGCGGCCAGATCGTCGGACGCTTCGCACCGGACATGCTTCCGACCGATCCAATCCTCGTCCAGGCGATCGAAGCAAACCTTCCTCCGCTCTAATCGCTTCGCTTAGGCAGGTCACGTCGCCCGGCGCGGCCTGCTGAAAATCTTCCCCATTCCACGCTGTAACTCTTCCGAAACAATCCTGCCCCGCCCTTCGTACAT
>CAZZZQ010000027.1:5967-14096 GCA_964658405.1 uncultured Sphingomonas sp. | reverse complement strand
CCTTCTACTGGCCATTCCCGAAGGGAATCCGCCTTCTCCCACCCCACCCCAACCCTGTCATCCTGAGCGAAGTCGAAGGACCCGCGGTTGCCCTCCTCCACCCACCCACCCCGCCCGGGTGGAACCCACCAACCCCACCCCGCCCAGCCTGAGCTAAAAGCTAGAAGCTAAAAGCTAACAGCTAGCCCCCTGCAGCTAGCCCCTCAAAACCTATACTCACCACATGCCAAACCCCTTCCAACCCATCACCCTCACAGGCCGCCACGTCGCCCTCGTCCCCCTCTCCCCGGACCACGCCGACGCCCTCACCCGAGCCACCGAGGACGGCAAGCTCTGGCAGCTCTGGTACACCAGCGCCCCCTCCCCCGAGGGCATGCGCGCCGACATCGACCGCCGCCTCGCCCTTCAGGCCGCCGGCTCCATGCTCCCCTTCACCGTCATCGACCCCGCCACCAACGAGCCGGTCGGCATGACCACCTACATGAGCATCGACGCCGCCAGCCCCCGCGTCGAGATCGGCTACACCTGGTACGCCCGCCGCGTCCAGCGCACCGCCCTCAACACCGAGGCCAAGCTCCTGCTCCTCGCCCACGCCTTCGACACCCTCAACTGCATCGCCGTCGAGTTCCGCACCCACTTCATGAACCACCAGTCCCGCCGCGCCATCGAGCGCCTCGGCGCCAAACTCGACGGCATCCTCCGCTCCCACACCATCAGCCCCAACGGCGCCCTCCGCGACACCTGCGTCTACAGCGTCATCGCCGCCGAGTGGCCCGCCGTCCGCGCCCACCTCACCTGGCAGCTCCAGCGCCCGCGCTGATCCATGTTGATCAAAGCAGCTCACCAACCCACAAAGTAAGGAGCTAAGGCCACCTCTGCCCCAAATTGACCATCCTTCTTCCCAAATTGTGAGTAATTTTGTTTGAGGTGGCACCCGGTGAGCAGCACGCCTCTGGCAAATGTAGGGACGAAGCATTTCTACGAACTCGACTCGCTACGTGGTGTCGCAGCCTTTGCGGTCATCCTGTGGCATATGTCGATCGCCTTCACGCGTCCCGCACTCTACACCTTCAGCAACCAGTCCCGGCGCGGTTGCTGTTCTCAGGGCACCAGGCAGTCATCCTGTTCTTCGTGTTGAGCGGCTTTGTCCTCACCCTGCCCGCTCTCCGTGGAAGGCAGCCCGCCTACCCGACCTTTGTCCTCAAACGCGTCCTGAGAATCTACGTGCCCTATCTCGGCGCGCTCCTGCTCGCACTGCTTGGAGACAGGCTCTTCCATGGCTCAACCCGCGCCTTCTCACCCGCCGCATCAGAGTGGACCAACTACACCGCAGGCTGGGCAAACCTCACCTGGACCGAACCCATCACGCCCCGGCTTATCCTGAACCATCTCGGCTTCATCGGGAACTACCACTGGGCCTCCATCAACACAGCCTTCTGGTCCCTGATCTACGAGATGCGCATCTCCCTCATCTTCCCGCTCATCACCTTCATCGTGCTTCGGCTGCGGGCCGGATGGGTGATCCTGATCGCCCTGCTCTGCACCGTTGCCGGCTTTCCGCTCGCAACGCTGGCAGCCCACTTGGGGTTCGCAGACTCCTCCGGAGCCTTCCAGTTTCAACTCTTCCGCACCATCCACTACATCGCCATCTTCCTCATCGGGTCGCTCCTCGCCGCCAACCTCCACCACATCCATCTCTGGTATGAGCGAGCCAACCGCTGGCTGATCGGCCTCGTCATCCTGGCCGCCATCATCCTCTATGACGGCCGCCATATCGCCCCTCTACTCGCGCTGCTCCACTTCCATAACATCGGGGCACGGTTGTTCTTCCCGGACCAGGCCCTCGACTGGGCACCGGCACTCGGGTCTGCCCTCCTGATCGTTCTCGCCATCCACCTCAAGCCCCTGCGAAACGTCCTGCAGAGTCGCCTCATCCATCACCTCGGCAAGGTCTCCTACAGCCTCTACCTCGTCCACGGCACCGTGCTCTTCACGCTGATGCACCTTCTCCCGCAGACCATCTCGCTCTGGACCCTGGTTCCGACCTACCTGGTCGCCACGCTCCTCATCACGGAGATCTTCTACCGCATCGTGGAGATTCCATCGATCCATCTCGGCAAACGAGTCGGGATCCGAGCCCGCCGCGAGGCGCTGGCCGCCCAGCTTCCTGCCTCCGGCGTCTAACCGGGCCACCGTCCCGAGAATAAGATGAGCTATGCCGTTCATCAGCCTGACCCGTCTGAGAATCCGCTCTCTCCTGTTCATGCCCGGCTTCGCCCTGCATGCCATCCGCTCGAACAATCAGATCAAGCGCGCACCGGGCTTTCTCAAGGGCGCACTCCTGCCCGACCGCAGCCTCACCTTCTGGACCCTCAGCGCATGGGACAGCCAGGAGAGCATGCGCGCCTACATGGTCTCCGGCTCGCACAAGAAGGCCATGCCCCACCTGCTGCACTGGTGCGACGAGGCCTCCGTCGCCCACTGGGACCAGGACGACGCCACCCTGCCCACGTGGCCAGAGGCAGACCGTCGCATGCGCGCCATCGGCCGCATCTCGAAGGTCAACCATCCAAGCCCTGGCCACACAACGCTGAACTATCGAACCCCCCGCAGCACCGGCGGAGCGCCCATCACCCCTGCCTGAGCGTTACCGCCCCACAACCTCGACCACCGCCCCGTCCGGCCCGGTCCACGCCGCAGGACCGGTATGCTTCAGCTCCCGCCGCGCATCGTCCCAGCGAAGCTCGGTCACAGCACTCTTGCCCTTCTCATACGCATAGGTCTTCCCGTCATCCGAGTAGAGCGCGAAGTGCCCATCCGCCCCCGGGTACACCCGCACCTTCGTGATCGCCTGCTGCTCCGCCGTGCTGTTGACCGAAGCCCCCAGCGGCACAATTGACCCGGCCCGCACAAACAGCGGCAGCGTATCGATCGGGGCCGCAACCGTGATCGTCTGGCCGCCCTTCATGCGCTCATTCGTCCAGTAGTTGTACCAGTCGCATCCTGCCGGCAGATAAACCGTCCGCTGCTCCGCACCCTGCTCCGTCACCGGCGCCACCAGGAACGCCGGCCCGAACATGTACTCATCCGGAATCCCCGCAACCTTCGGGTCAGCAGGGAAGTCCATGAACAGCGCCCGCATAAACGGAGCCCCCGTCTGGTAGCTGCCATAGGCGATCGAGTAGGTATACGGCAGCAGCTGATAGCGCAGCCGCAGATACTTCGCCAGGATCGGCTCGGCCTGCTTCCCATACGCCCAGACCTCGTTATGGTCGCGCTCCCCATGCGCCCGCATCACCGGCTGGAACGCTCCCCACTCGAACCACCGCACAAACAGCTCCGGATAGTCCTCGTAGTTGCCGATCGTCCCCCGCACATCCGAGCCATCGATCAGCGGCTTGTGCGCCGCGTGATAGTCCGCCGGAATCGACGGCGAGAAGAAGCCCGCAATATCCGTATCCCAGTACGGCATCCCCGACGCGGTAAAGTTCAGCCCCGCCGGAATCGACCGCTTCAGCATGTCCCACGTCGACTGGATATCGCTCGACCAGAAGACCGTGCCATTCCGCTGCGCGCCCAGGTACGCCGCACGCGCCAGGATCAGCACCCTGCGGCTGTCCCCGAAGTCGCGCCGAAAGCCGTCATACGCCGAAGCCGTATGGAACAGCGGATAGACGTTGTAGAACCGCCGCCCCGACCCGATCGAAAACACATCCTTCTCCGGATCGACATCCGGCTCCGTCTCATCCAGCCACAGCGAGTCGAAGCCATACGGCTTGATGTACCGGTCGCGGATCTTCTCCCAGAACCAGCGCGCCGCCTCCGGATTCGTCGTATCAAGATTCGGTCCGATCAGCGACTTGTACCCGCCGATATCCGGCGTCCCATCCGTCCGCCGGATCAGCCAGTTCTTCCCGTTCAGCATGTCGTAGAACTGCGTCCCCTCCGAGAAGTGCGGCCACACGCTCAGCATCGAGCTGACCCCCATCGCATGCAGCTGCCGGTTCATCCCCGCCGGGTCCGGCCACCGCACAGGGTCCAGATCCAGCTCGCCCTGCCGCGTCATATTCAGAAAGTCCACCACCATCACGTCAAGCGGCAGCTTCCGATCCCTGTACCCCTTCGCGACCGCCAGCACCTGGTCCTGCGTCGGATAGATCGCCTTGCTCTGTATATAGCCGTAGCTCGCCTTCGGCAGCAGGTGCGTCACCCCCGTCAGCTGGCGATAGCCCTTGTAGATCTCGTCCGTCTCCTCACCCGCAATCACAAAGAAGGAGACCCGGTCGCCAATCTCCGACGACCACACATTCTGCTGGTTGAAGCCCAGATCGATCGTCGTCTTCGAAGGATTGTCCCAGATCAGCCCATACCCGCGGCTCGAGACCACGAACGGCACACAGACCTCCTCGCCGCCGATCGCCTCATAGTTGTGCCAGCACTTCACCTCGTGATCGCGCAGGTCGAGCGCCCCCTGCTGATGCTGCCCCAGCCCGTAGTAATGCTCATCTGCCGGCGAGTCGAAGGTCGCCGCCACCCGGCTCCCCTCCGCCTTCGTCTGCGGAGCAGCCGCGTCGGCCCGGTTCAGCCGGATCGACCACTTGCGCATCACCAGCAACGGCCTCCCGCCCGGCGTCGTAATCGAGATCTCGTCGTCGCTCGGGCGATGCTTCACGCCATCGCCGAAGTAGATATCCCGCAGCTTCTGATTCATCCCGTCGAGCGGCATCGCATGCGGCGACTGCGCCTCGCTCAGCTGCTCATCCGAGATCGTCACCACCATCCGCGGGGAACGGAAGACCGCGCCGCCATCCTTCCCGGCCTCTCGGCCCCATCCCGCCCCGTCCGCCGCCCCCGTCACGCCATAGCCCGGCGCAACCTCTGCAGCCGCCTGATCCTTCGCGATCGTCACCCGCAGGATATTCGGCGCGTACGGCTCGAGCATGATCGTCCGTCCCTCGCGCTCGAGCACAAAGCGGCTCTCCTGCGCCACCGCCACTCCGCTGCCCAGGGTCACAAGGCAGAGGACAAAGGCACCCAGTCGGACAGACCTTACAGCAGAAACGGCAGCGTTCTGAAATCGATGTCGCATACGCCTCGCAGAGGATCGTTGAAGTGAGGCCAATGGTATGGGTGCGCTCCCGGGGTGTCAAAACCGGCGGCACCCCTGCTGTTTGAGCGTCGCAACCAGACCCAACCCGCACCGTTCATTCCATCAAAGCTCTCCGTTGCCGCAACCCCTCCGCCAGGCACCCCACCGCATCACACCAGCAAATCAGGAGGGTTCACCATGGCAACGACCGAGACCGGCAACACGAAAATCTTTCACTGCAAGGACGTAGGCTACGACTGCGAGTGGACCCTCAAGGGCACCAGCGAAGAAGAGATGCTCCCGGTCATCGAGCAGCACGCCGCCGAGGTCCACAACCTGACCCAGTTCAAGCAGGAGGCCGTCGACCACGTCAAAGAGGCCATCCGGCGCAACGATCAGCACCCATCCTGAGGCAGGGAAAAGCTTTAAAAGCATCCTAAGTCCATTGAAGATACTCTCTTAGGAGAGGGGATCTGCCCCAAAATGGAGAATGAATGGCGGCAGAACCCGCGCATGACCAGCAGTGGCGCCCGATCGCAAACCCGTGGCTGATCGCCGCAACGGTGGCCCTTGCCGCCTTCATGGAAGTCCTCGACACCTCCATCGCAAACGTCGCACTCCCCCATATCTCAGGTAATCTGGGCGCCAGCGCCGACCAGGGCACATGGGTTCTTACCAGCTACCTGGTCGCGAACGCCATCATCCTGCCCGTCGGCGGATGGGCCTCGTCGGTCATCGGCCGGCGTAACTTCTTCATGCTCTGCATCGTCATCTTCACGGTGTCGAGCTTCCTCTGCGGCATCGCTCCGACGCTCCCCCTCCTGCTCGTCTGCCGCGTCTTCCAAGGCATCGGCGGCGGCGGCCTCCAGCCCATGGCCCAAGCCATCATGGCCGACTCCTTCGAAGAAAAGAAGCGCGGCCAGGCCTTCGCCCTCTACGGCCTCGTCGCCGTGCTCGCCCCCTCGGTCGGCCCGACCATCGGCGGCTGGATCACGGATAACTACTCCTGGCGCTGGATCTTCTACATCAACATCCCCGTCGGCATCCTCGCGCTCGTCCTGACCAGCCGCCTCGTCCAGGATCCACCGTGGATCAAGGCCGACCGCAAGAACTTCTTCCGGCTCGACTACATCGGCCTCGGGCTCCTGACCATCACCATGGGCGGCCTCCAGGTCGCGCTCGACAAGGGCGAGGAGAACGACTGGTTCGCCTCGAACTTCATCTGCTTCTTCGCCGCCCTCTTCGTCGTCGGCATCATCGGCCTCATCTGGTGGGAATGGCGCCACAAGAACCCCATCATGAACCTGAAGCTCTTCAAGTTCAAAAACTTCGCCATCTGCTGCCTGCTGATGATGCTCGTCGGCGGAGTCCTCAACGCCGCGACCGTCCTTCAGCCCCAGTTCCTCCAGCAGCTGCTCGGCTACACCGCCACCAACGCCGGCATGGCGCTGACCGCCGGAGGCATCGCGCTCGTCATCGTCATGCCCATGGCCGGCGTCGCCACCGGCAAATTCGCCGCGCGAAACCTCGCAGCCACCGGCTTCGGCTTCTTCGCGATCGCGTACTACTACGTCTCGACCCACATCACGCTCGACATGAGCTTCGGTGAGGCCTCGCTGCTCCGCGTCATCCAGATGATTCCGATCCCGTTCTGCTTCATCGCCATCACCAACGCGGCCTACGTCGGTCTGCCAAAGGAAGCCTCGAACCAGGTCTCCGGCCTCATCAACTTCGTCCGCAACGTCGGCGGCAGTATCTTCATCGCGGTCACCGGAGCGCTCGTCACCAACCGCTCCCTCTATCACCAGGCCCGCCTCGTCGATCACATGCAGCCCGGCAGTCCCGCCTACGCCAGCACCGTCCACGGCCTCAGCAGCTTCTTCGGAGGCGGCGCAGCGGGAACCAACATGGCCCGCGCAACCATCTACCAGCAGCTCAACCAGCAGGCCTCCGCCCTCGGCTATGAGGACGTCTACAGGATGCTCTGCTGGATGTCGATCGGCATGGTCTTCTGCGCCTTCCTGCTCAGCAAGAACCGCCCCGGCCAGGGTGCTCCCGAAGGAGCCGTCCACTAAAGACCGGAGCCAGCGCCTCGGTCCCGCCCCGCAAACCAGCTCGGGCACGTCTAATCAGGGCTTGTCCGCGCTCTTCATCTCCTCGGCGACTTCAACGATCGGCGGGACCGGCATCTCGGGCGTCAGGACAGGCCTCCGCGTATGCCAGTCCGTTGCCTGCTGAAAGGCATAGGCAAGCGCCAGCACCTTGCCCTCGGCGAAGTGCGGGCCGGCAATCATCAGCCCCACCGGCAGGCCGCTCTTCGAGAAGCCACACGGAAGCGTCAGCGCCGGAACCCCGTACACATCGAACGCCACGGTATTGTTGCACCCCGACGTCGGATCGAAGAAGTCGTAGGCCTTCTTCGGCTTGCGGTCGCTCATCTCCATCTTCAGCGACTCCGTGATCGGCTTCGGCAAACTCGTCGTCGTAGGCACCACGACCAGGTCGATCTCCTTGAAGCAGGCCTCGACCTGGCGGCGCACGACCGCCAGCTTCAGGTGCGCGGTCGAGCTATCAGCCGCCGTCGCCGGCGTCATGATCGCCTTCAGGTCGATCACGCTGGGCGGCATGTACTCCATCCCCGACTGCTGAATCAGCGGGCCATGATAAGCCGCCGTGTCGCCGAGTGCGTTGAAGAAGTTCTCTCCCAGCGGAACATCCAGCAGGGGTGCGCGCGAGGTCACGCCCCGGGTCAGCCGGCCGAGAACGAGCATCGCCGCCGCAACAATCTCCGCCACCTCGGGCTCCAGGTGATCGTAGAACTCAACCGGCGCGCCAAGTCGGAAGCTCGAGACCGGCTGCTTCATCAACTTGAAGTAATCCTGCTTCGGAGCCTTGACGCTGAAGGGGTCCAGGTCGTCGTAGCCCGCAAGCTCCGTCAGCATCAGGGCGACGTCCTCAACCGTTCGCGCCATCGGGCCGCAGTGATCGAGCGACGCCAGGCACGGGATGATGCCGCGGATCGAGACCAGCCCCGTCGTCG
>CAZZZQ010000027.1:0-5957 GCA_964658405.1 uncultured Sphingomonas sp. | reverse complement strand
GCTTAATGCCGACGACACCGCACCACGAAGCAGGCACGCGAATGCTGCCGCCCGTGTCCGTCCCAAGCGAACCGTAGCAGAGATCCGCAGCCACCGCCGCACCCGACCCCGCAGAGCTCCCGCCCGTCACCAGCTCCAGGTTCCAGGGATTGCGCGCCGGTCCAAAGTACGACACATCGCCGCTGCAGCCCAGCGCAAACTCATGCAGATTGACCTTCCCGAGCAGGACCGCCCCGGCAGCCTTCAACCGCACCACGACCTCCGCATCCTCAACCGGAACACGGTTTCGAAACATCGGGCTGGCGGCAGTGGTCCGCGTCCCGGCGGTGTCGATATTGTCCTTCAGCGAGATCGGAATCCCGTGCAGCGGACTCCGAAACCTCCCCGCCCGAGCCTCTTCATCAAGCTGCGCCGCCTGCTTCAGCGCCTCGGCCGCCATCACCGTGATGTACGCATTCACCTTCGGGTCATAGACCGCGATCCGTGCAAGCATCGCCTTCGTCAGCTGCGTCGACGTCACCGTACGATTGCGAATCCGTGTCGATGCCTCCAGCAGCGTCAGACCCGTCAGATTCTCACCCTCAGCCATCGAGGCCGAGACCGCACCGGGCCAGCACACGTGCAGGCCCCCCGCGGCAACCGCACCACCGCACATCCTCGTAAAGACACGTCGCGAGATCGTCTTCATCAAACCCCCGGCTCAATCGATCCTCTTAAAGTCGCCGTAACGACTCCCGCGACGCAAGCGAAATCCGCGATCCCTGTTCTGCCGGAAATCTTCGCCGACGAGTACCGAGCCTCGTTACGTCACCGCTGGAAAGGACCTGATCTCGATCCGAACGGAGCCTGGCATCCTTAAACGACCACAGCCCTACCGCCCCACCTGGTCCCACACCGCGTACCAGGGCAGCTGCGCCCCCGCAGCCTTCCAGACCCGCGCCCCGGCATCCGCCTCAACCACCGGCTCCGACACCGGAGCCACACTCTCCATGCCCCGGTTCGCCACAATAAACCGCGTCCCCGGCAGCAGCCGCGCCCGCTCCTCCGGCGACTCCAGCAGCAGCGTCTCCATCTTCGCCGGATCCTCCATGATGAACGCAGGCACACGCCCATTCGGCAGCGTCGGCAGAGCCCCCAGCGGGATCACCGTCAGGTCCATCCACGGCGTATTCTCAAGCACCGCATTGTTATGCCGGAAGTAGTGCGCGCGAGCCCACAGGTACGGGTTATAAAACAGCCCCTCATGCGACGCCGGCGGCGGCTCGGCATGGGTCAGCATCAACCCCAGCTCGCCCTGGTTCGCATGCGGAGCCTGCTCGATCTTCGCGACCTCCACCGCCGCCGGCCGAATATACTGCTGCGCCGCCCGGTAGATCATCACGTTGCCAACCACCGCCAGCAGGATCACCGCCGCCCGGATCGGCCACGCCTTCAGCCGCAGCCCGCTCGCCGCCATCAGCGCCGCCAGCCAGATAAAGATCAGCAGCCGGTCCGCAAAGAAGTGCGACGCGTTCATGTCGTGCGGAACAAACGGCATCGCCACAATCAGCAGCACCGTCAGCACAAAAAACCGGTCGCCAAGCGTCCACGCACGGTTCCGCAGCCGCTGCACCAGCGCCAGCAGAAGCGCCACCGGCACCACCAGCAGCAGGCTCAGCCGAGCCACACTGACGTTCAGCCCCGTCCCCGTAAACGGGGCCAGGCCACGGCCCCTCGCATACATCAGAATGTTCTCGGTCACCCGCTGCGCCAGCGGAGCCGTCGCATAGACCTGCTTCGCCAGGTGGGACGACGTAAACAGCGCCACATACCCAAGCGCCCCCATGGCGACGACGACAAAAGCCATGTCCTCAAGCAGGAAGGCCGGCACCGCCTGGCTTCGGTTCCGCACATAGCCAACGACCCGCAGCAGCACATCGAGCAGGCAGATTCCCAGCACCGGCAGCAGCGGCACCGGGTGCGCCAGCATCACGAGATAGAGCAGCACGAGGAAGCCGATCTTGCGCGGATAATCCCGCCGGCCCGACGCCCGCAGCCACAGCCCAAGGCACCAGAGCGACAGCGAAAGCGAGCCGCAGAAGTTGACGAAGCCCATCCCCAGCGGCCAGTTCAGCAGCACCAGCGTCGCCAGCAGCGCCATGCTGTCCGCGTTCGGCCCGATCGCCCTCGCAAGGTAGCGGAAGCCGAAGACAAACGACACAAAGTAGCAACAAATAACGATCTTGTCCGCCATGAACAACGGCACAAACTTCGCCAGTAGCAGCAGCGAGTAGTAGTACAGCGAGTACGGCGGCAGCAGATGCTTGATGTAATAAAACTGCGTGTACACCGACGGCTGCTTCGAGAACAGCGCCTGCAGCACGTGCGTGTAATACAGGTGAACCGGCCCATCCTGCGTCGGGAAGATCGGCAGCGAGAGCACAGTCACAACATAGCCCGCACAGATCAGCGTAAGAAGAACAAGCTCCGGAGAGATCCGCTGCAGCAGCCCACCCTGCCTGCGCTCGTGTGCCATGTCCATAGAAAGCGTCCGCTCCTCGATCCAGCCTGCCCGTCTCGACCGGTATCCAGTCTCGACCAGTATAGAGGGGGAGCAGATTCAGCCATCCCCGCAATTCCCCGTCAGACCCGCCGCCCACTAAAGACTGATACGAAACAATCCATATAGAATCGTGTATTGGGCAATTGTCGAAAAAACACGTCTCTGTCCTCCCGGCGGCTCTGATCGAGCATCATGCATCGACCGCCACCACATCGTCACCGACCCTCCTCCCAGGCGACCACACCCTATGAGCCTGATCGGGAGAGCGCATCTGCTTCAAGGAGCCCCATGTCCCGGAATCACCCGTCCCATCCCCTCCAGTCTTCAAGGTCTGCCCTGACCATCCTCGCCTTCGCGGCCTGTCTCTTGCTGGGGTCGCTCTCAGCGCTCGCCCAGTCCGCCCAACTCAGCGGAACGATCAAGGATCCCGACCAGTCCGTCGTGAGCAACGCCACGGTCACCCTCTCCAGCGCGCAGACCTCCACGCCGCTCCATGCCGTCACCAACCAGGCCGGCCAGTACAGCTTCCCCTCCGTCCCCGCCGGGACCTACAGGCTGGACGCCGCCAAACCAGGCTTCGCTGCCTTCTCCGTCCTCTCGGTCACCCTGATGCCCGGTCAAAGCACGTCGCGGGACATCACCTTCACCCTCGCCGGAACCGACAGCTCCATCACCGTGACCGCCGGGCTCTCTGGCACACCGACAAACGGCTACTACGTCAACAACGTCAGCCCGGGCGTCCTCGGAACCTCCCCCATCGTCAACCAGCCCTACACCATCACCGTCATCCCCGCGGAGCAGATCGTCAACACCCAGGTGAAGAGCCTGCGCGACGCCATCCAGTTCCTCCCCCTCGTCTCCTTCACAGAGCAGCAGGGATCCGAGATCCTGCGCCCCTCCACCCGCGGCATCCAGGGCAGCATCGCGCAGAACACCCGCATGGACGGCATGGCCATCGCCATCACCGGCGCCAACGCCATGGAGCAGTACCAGGAGCTCCAGGTCGAGAATGGCCTCGGCGCCGCCATGTACGGCCCCGCCAACCCCTCCGGCATGTTCGACTTCGTCCTCAAGCGCCCGACCGAGGCCCGGACCGCCAATCTCTACCTCGAGCAGGACAGCAAATCCATCGGCACCGTCTACGGCGAAGCCGGCGGACGCCTCGGCCCCCACAAAATCCTCGGCTACAGGAGCAACCTCCTCTTCGGAGACGGCACAGCCTTCGTCGAGCAGAGCCGCCTTCGCCGCAGACTGGCTGAGTTCGCCTTCGACCTCAGGCCCACCGCCCACACCACCCTCGACGCCCACTACAGCGCCTACGACATCGTCCAGCGCGGCTATCCCGGCTGGTTCAGCTACGGCCCGGACGCCACCGACACCACCGCCACCGCCCAGCGTCCACGGCGGACCCTGCTCCTCCCCACCGCTCCCGATCCGACCCGGCTCGGCTTTGGCCAGGCCTACGCCGGCATCAACCTCACCACTCAGAGCACAAGCGTTCGCCTCCTCCACGACCTTTCGCCAAACTGGCACGTCATGGCTGGCGGCCTCGCCCAGCGACTCGATCGATTCATGGACACCCCGGTCAACACCCTCTCGAACAACACCGGCTCCTACCGAACCTCACTCGCCACCGGCTTCGCTCCACGCTTCGGCGTCGAGAGCGATCTCGGCTACATCACCGGAACCATCTCGAAGTGGGGCATCCGGCAGGATGTCGTCCTCGCCAGCGAAGGGTATCGCTTCAACCAGTACGCCTACACCACCCCCTCCGCAGCCAGCGTCCTCCTCGGCACCGCCTCGGTCACCAACCCGGTCGTCTTCGCTCCACCCGCCGCCGGACTCCCGCAGAACCGTGGTCTCTACCAGTCCGTCGTCGTCCACCAGCAGGGCTTCAACCTCGGCGACCTCGTCTCCCTCCCCAGGGGCTTCGCCATTCGCCTCGCCGCCAGCCAGGACTTCATCGGGGTCGACAATAACTCCGCCACCGCACGAACCAGCGGGTCGAACAAGCAGGGCATCAGCCCCTCCGCCAGCATCATGTTCAAGCCCCGTGACTGGATGACCGCCTACGCCACCTACGCCAGCAGCCTCCAGCAGGGCGACATCGCACCCGGGTCAGCGAACCTCGTCAACGCCAACCAGGCCCTCGCCCCCTACCGCAGTAAGGAGTGGGAGCTGGGCTTCAAGACCGCCTCCCGCCAGATCAACCTCACCGCCGCCCTCTTCCGCATCCAGCGGCCCTTCGCAACGACAACCGCCCTCAACGCGACGCAGAACGTCTTCGCGATCACCGGCCAGCAGGTCAACTTCGGCGCCGAGATCTCCGCCCAGGGAACCCTCTTCCATCGCCTCCTGATCGACGGCGGCTTCACCGCACTCAACGCCCGTCTCAACGACACCGGCATCGCCGCCACCAACGGCAAACGCTTCGTCGGCATCCCCGGCTACAAGTCCAACCTGTACAGCGAATACCGTATCCCCGGCGTCGCCAACCTCAGCGTCACCGGCGACTGGCAGTTCGTAGGCCGACGCCCCCAGGACGACGAAAACCTCAACACAACCGGCGGCTACAACCTCTTCGATCTCGGCTTCCGCTACACCCATCCCGTCTTCTCGAAGCTGGCCACCCTGCGCTTCACAAGCAACAACATCGGCAACGTCCACTACTACTCCACCATCGCAGCCGGCGACATCACAGGCACAAACGCCAGCAGCAACGTCGCCCACTTCGGCTCGCCAAGAACCATCGCAACCTCGCTCCAGTTCGCCTTCTGACCCGTCTCAGACACGTGAAGCAATCAAGCCGCCGGCTCATCCCCGGCGGCTTTGTTTCAGCAGGCGCCGGCACACCCTCTGCCACGCCAGATCGCGCTGCGAAGACCGTGTTACTCTGATCGCGTTCTTTTCCGGCCCGCCCTCGCAGCACCGATTCAGAAGTCAGGCGACACAACGTGACCCTCTCCCCGCATGTTCAGGATTCTCTGGACAGAGACTCAAAGGACAGAGGTGACCCGTCGATCGCCTCGGTCAAGTATCCGGGCCCCTACCCCTGGTTCCGCGGTGATTCACACACCAGCGCAACGCTGTTGTGATCCTGACCAAAGAGGTTGTCATGTCTTTTTCAAGCGACTTTACATCATGCCTATCGCCCCTGCCCGCGCCTCAGAATCTGCTCGATAGTGCGGGAGAGTTTATGGAATGGCTCGAGCGCCTTCACCAGGCCTGGGAGGATTCAGGCGGAGAAGTGGAGATGACCCTGGCCGGCCTCCTCGCCCTGGGTGCCCTCACCGGCGTCGACGAGACCTTCGCCGCAGCCGTCGCCGCAAGCGCCGGCATCACCGTCCTCGCCTACCTCTCCCTCTGCGCAGGCTGTCTCGCCGCAGCCTCAGGCTCCGCCGTCTGGGACCTGATC
>CAZZZQ010000026.1:7982-14224 GCA_964658405.1 uncultured Sphingomonas sp. | reverse complement strand
AACTTCCCCGTGAACCTGACCTTCGCGCCCCTCGCCGGAGTGCTGGCGGCGGGCAACCGGGCGATGATCAAGCCCAGCGAGCACACGCCCGCCACTTCCGCCCTGATGGCTCGGATGTTTGCCAATGCGTTCGGCCAGGAGGAGGTCGCCGTCGTCACGGGCGGGCCTGACGTGGGCGAGGCGTTCGCCGGCCTGCCCTTCGATCACCTCGTCTTCACCGGCGCGACCTCCGTCGGGCGGCACGTGATGCGGGCGGCGGCGGCCAACCTCGTGCCCGTGACGCTGGAGCTGGGCGGCAAGAGCCCGGTGATCGTCTCGCGCTCGGCCGACCTGGGCGTGGCGGCGGGGCGGATCATGGCGGGCAAGACGCTGAACGCGGGCCAGATCTGCCTGGCGCCCGACTATGTGCTCGCCCCCTGCGAGCAGGTGCGCGACTTCGTGCAGGCCGCGACCGACTCGGTGGAGCGCATGTACCCGACCGTGCGCGACAACCCCGACTACGGCGCGATGATCGGCCAACGCCACTACGACCGGGTGATGGGCTACCTGGACGACGCGCGGGAGAAGGGGGCCGAGGTGATCTCCCTGGCCCCGGCGGGCGAACACTTCGCCCAGCAGGAACATCGCCGCATCCCGCCGACGCTTGTGGTCAACGCCACCGACGACATGAAGGTGATGCAGGAGGAGATCTTCGGTCCGGTGCTGCCGATCGTCGGCTACAACGACGTGAGCGAGGCGATCGACTACGTGAACGCCCACGACCGCCCGCTCGGCCTCTACTGGTTCGGGACCGACGCGCAAGAGCAGGAGACGGTGCTGAACGCCACCACCTCGGGGGGCGTCACGGTCAACGACGTGATCTTCCATGTGGCGCAGGAGGACTTGCCGTTCGGGGGCGTCGGCCCGTCAGGCATGGGCAGCTACCACGGCCAGGACGGCTTTTTGGAGTTCAGCCACAGGCGGGCCGTCTATACCCAGGTGAAGAAGGACTTGGGTCCGATGCTGGCCCTGCGGCCGCCCTACGGCGAGGCGGCGCGCAAGTATCTGGCGGGGGTGATGAAGCGCTGAGGCGCGCCACCACCCCGCCGTCGGCTCAGCAGCCCGCGTCGTCCCAGTGGTAGCGTTGCTGCGAGGCGTTCCACACCCACTGGCCGCACGCGCCGCCGGGAGGCGGGGCCGCGCCCGTGGCGTAGTCCTGGCTCCAGGCGTCGCCTTGGTCGTCGTAGACCGGGGCGGAGCTGTAGTCGTAGTTCGAGACGCCCTCGGTGTAGCCGTAGGGATAGTATCCGCCGTAGCCGTAGCCGCCGCGGAACCAGGGACCGGCACCGATGAAGATGCCTCCGTTGAACCAGGACGGGCCGTAGTAGCCGACGGGAGCGCAGGCGTAGGGCGCGTAATCGTAGTAACCGTACGAGCAGACCGGAGCGGCGTAACCATAGCCACCCTCATAGACCGGACCGCCAATTCCGACGCCGACTGAGATCTGGGCGTGGGAGTAGGCAACGGGCATAAGAAGTAAAACACTGAGTAAAGCGACATACCGTAAGAGCCGCATCTGGAACCTCCTCGTCAGCGTCCGGCTCAAGCGAGCGGACCCTGGGACAGTCTGCCCATGTTCTTCATGGAATCAAACTCTCTGGTTAGTTAGAACGTGTCTTTGGGTATAAAGTTGCGTGCGGCACCGAAAGGAACGCGGTCGATCGCGTTGATTAAATCTCTCAAAAAGTGCACCGTTGTTGCCGTTGCGGCATCCTTATGCCCCTTCTTGAGAGGCCACCCACGACTCAGATTCTGGCTCTTGCCCGTGCAAACAGAGCGGACTACACTCCTTCTCATATGCGCCTCGCCAAACTTCTCCCCGCCGTCGCTCTTTTGCCGTTTCTGGGCCTAACCGCGCCACTCGCAGCCCAGGACTGGGCGAAGGCTCGCCTCGACGCCTCTCCGCGCCATCGTGAATACGTTCCGATCAAGCACGGCGACCGCACCGTGCAGGCCTTTGTCGTCTATCCGGAGATCAAGGAGAAGGCGCCGGTCGTCATCCTTATCCACGAGATCTTTGGCCTGAGCGACTGGGCGAAGGAGATGGCGGACGAGCTGGCCGCGGCTGGCTATATCGTGATCGCACCGGACCTGCTGACCGGTGCCGGGCCGAACGGCGGAGGCTCTGACTCGTTTACCAGCATGGACGCGACTACGAAGGCTGTCTCCGGGCTGAATCCCGATACGGTGACCGCCGACCTCGACGCGGTGGCGGACTACGGAAAGAAGCTGCCAGCAGCTAATGGCAAGCTCGACGTCGTCGGCTTCTGCTGGGGTGGCGGCAAGTCCTTTGCCTTCAGCACCAAGCGCCACGACCTTTCGGCCGCCTTCGTCTTCTACGGGCCGGGTCCGGCAGATGTGAGCTCCATTACGGCTCCGGTCTACGGTTTCTACGCCGGGAATGATGCCCGCATCGGCGCAACGCTTCCTGCGACGACCGACGCCATGAAGGCAGCCGGCAAGAAGTTTGAGCCGGTGACCTACGACGGTGCGGGCCACGGCTTTATGCGCGCCGGGGAGGATCCGGCCGGCACTCCGGAGAACAAGAAGGCTCGCGACGAGGGATTTGCCCGTTTGACGAAGCTGCTCAAGGAGTCGAACGGCGCTACGGTCCGCGCGCCGCACACCATGGCCTCCAGCAAAGCGGCGAAGAAGACGGCGACGATCTCCTGCCACGACGAAGCGGCGATGTAAGGTGGCTGGTCTCCTGTCCTACCGACGACTGCGGGATGGGAGACCAGCCGATCTGCCTCTTCCTGCCATAATAAAAATGTGGCAGATACGAACCCCGACTTCCTTAGCGGATCTTCACTCCAGGATCGCCTCGACACCATCACGGCGAACACACGCCGCCTCGTGCAGCCTGACCGCCTGGCGATCTCCGAGCAGGCGACCGCTGATCTCTTCAGCACGGGCATCGAAGACCAGCTGCTTGCCGTCGGCTCCCCTGCGCCTGGCTTCAGCCTGCCGGATGCCCTGACCGGCAAGCCGGTAAACTCTGCCGACCTGCTCGCGCTTGGGCCGCTGGTGATCAACTTCTTCCGCGGCCGCTGGGATCCGTACTGCGTGACCGAGCTTGAAAGCTGGCGTGACCTGTACCCGGAGCTTCGCCGGAGCGGTGCGCTGCTGGTCGGCATCTCGCCCCAGACTGCGCGTCAGAACGACTTCACAGTTCGCCAGTACAACCTGCCGTTTCCGCTGCTGTCGGACCAGGGCGCAACGCTCGCGGAGTCTTTCGGGATTGGCTATACCCTGCCGGAGCACGTTCGCCGCTACTACCGCAGCATCCTCGTCAACATCCCGTTCAATAACTCAGGGCTGGGCTACGAACGTGCCACTGAGGCGAGCTATCGCCTTCCGCTGCCCGCGACCTTTGTCGTGACGCGCCAGAACGTCATTGCCTTCGCCGAGGCCCACGCCGACCCGCGTGTCCGGCCCGAGCCACGCGACGTCTTGGCCGCACTTACGGGTCTCTAGGCCTTTACCAGAGAAAGTAGGCCACCGGCAGATCATGGCCGAGGTCTGTCGAAGGCTGAACCCGGAGCCGTTCGCCGCGCAGGGTGATCTCGACCTCGTTGGTCGTCGGCGCGACGGCGAGGAAGGCGTCCCGAAGCGGCAGGCCTGCCGGCTCCTCTGCAATGGACTTGCCGTCGAGCGTAACCGGGTCGCGTTCCCTGCTGAAGTATCCCTGCGGCCGGTCGACCAGCACGGCGGCTCCGCCCTTCGGCGTGGTCGCAGCAGGAGCGGGAAGAAAGCGAAGATTCAGCAGGTTGGACGACCGCTGCAGATGGGTCATGTAGAGGCGAACGGTGCGTAGATCAGCCGCGCTTCCTGTCTTCCCTGCTGATGAATCGTTCCCGACGAGTTGAAACTCGTACTCAACGCCTGGGAGAGCCGTCAGCGGACCCCAGGCCCCGTCTTCGCCGATCACCTTCTCATAAACCGGCTTCCGCTTCGCTTCGGCGCTGCCTGTGATGGCGTAGATCGCGAGGTGCACTCCGGCGAGCGGCTCGTTTGTTGGACTTGGACCGGCGTAGCCTGTGACCAGCCCGGAGAGCGATGGATGCGCCTCCGCGGTGACCTCGACGGTCTTTGGTGGAGCACCCGTCAGGAACTTGTACATCGCTGCAAAGGCGGGGCGCGAAAATGCGAGTTCACGATGGTCCTCGCCGTTGAGGACGACGTTGGTCGCGCCCTTCAACGCCGGACCTTCGAAGGTGACGCCGGTTGCCGTCGTCGGCATTCCCAGGGCGGCTCCCAGGGGCTGTGCGAACTTATCGAGCCGATCGCTGCGCAGCGTCAGCATCCGCACGCCGGCCGGCACTTCGAGGCCATCGGGCCCGGGCTTGTTGAGCTTCGTGAGGAAGGTTCCCCCGCCGTTGAACTCCCCGTTCGGATTCGTATCCGATACGAGCACACCATGGTTTGGCGTGCCGCAGAGGATCGCTGCGGCGACCGTGTGCCGGTCAGACTGCTGCTGGAGATAGTTCCGAATCGTAAGCCCGCCGCGGCTGCTGCCGACCAGGACTACCTTGTCGCCGTGGGTCTCCCTGAGGACGCGGTCGACGTACTTGCTGAGGACATCGGCCTCCTCAGTCGTCGAGCTTCGGAACGGCTCCGCGACCGTATCGTCCGTGCGCCCCAGGGGGTTTGGAAAGCGCACGGCGTAGAGCCGATTCGCCGGGTAGCCATTCGACTCGAAGAGCCACATCGTTGGGACCCACTTCGCCGCGTCATCCCCGTTGCCGTGCACGAAGATGATCGGCAGCGGCGTGGGGCTTGCGGACTGTGCAGTCATCGGTGCCGGCGGCGCGATCCCTACAATCAGCGCTGCCGACACGACGAATAAAGCCTTCGCATCGATACGATTTCTCTTCATCGTTAGAACTGCACCTTCAGCGCGAACTGGAACTGTCTTGGAGCATACGTGGTTGTGATGACGCCGAAGGTGGAGTTCGAGATATTTCCATCCGGAGTTGTGAAGTTGGAGTGGTTGAAGAGGTTGAAGGCCTCGCTGCGGAAGAGCACGTGGACCCGCTCCGTCGCTACGAAGGTCTTCGACACGCCAAGGTCGGTCGTGTAATACGCATAGCCGCGGAAGGTGTTGCGCTTCGAGTTCCCGAAGGGTGCATAGTAGAGCGGCACGCTGACGTTGGCCTTGTTGAGATACATCAGCGGTGTGCGCGTCCCTGCTGCAAGTGCCGGCGAGCCGGAGACGTTCGGCCGGTAGGCGTTGCGCCCGAGGACCGAGATGACCGGCACCACCTGGTGCTGTGCGTCCGGGGTGTAGGACAGCGAGACCGGCTCTCCGGATCGTGCGTTCACGATCGAGTTCACGTCCCAGCCGCCGACCGCGAGATCGAGCAGTCGCGGTGCGCCGCCGAGGAAGTGGCGACCGTGCCCGAAGGGAAGCTGATAGGTCAGGCTGGTCACATTGTTGATCGGGCGGTTGTAGTTCGAGATCCCGTAGTCGGCGTTGACGTTATTGATGTCCTGCACGGCGGTATTATTTCCATTCGAGTTATCGAAGGCCTGCGAGGCAACATCCATCGCCTTCGACCACGTGAAGCTGTTCAGGAAATAGAGTCCCTTCGTGGTGCGCTTCTCCAACCGAACCTGCAGTGAGTTGTAGTTGGAGTAGCCATACGGCAGCGTCGCTGCAATGGAGCTAAAGGCGAGGTTAGGACGCCGATTCTCGACGTTGGTATTTTCGTTCAGCGCGTTCGGACGAGCCTGGTTGATGTCATTAATAATGATCAGGTTATTCGCGTTATTCCCGACGTATCCGACATCGAGCAGCACACTTCCGGGAAGCTCCTGCTGTACGGAAAAGTAGTAGGTGCTGACCTTGCCCGATGGTGCAGTCCGCGGAATATATTGCACGGTGCTCGCGCGGGGATTGAAGTTTGCCGAAGAGGTAAAGCCTGACGGATAGCCCTGCTGCGTGTTCAGGAAGGTTGACGCCATGGGGTTCGACTGCGTGATCGTTGCGAGAACAAAGCGCGGGCCGTTGTAGGCGAGATAGCTGGTTCCGGTCCGGTTGTTGTTGATGTAGCCGACTGCGTAGCCAGCGTGAACGACCGTATCCTTATGGGCGTTCCAGGCGATACCGATTCGCGGTGCGAGGTTGTTCGTATCCATGTTCACGAGCGACCGATCGTAGATGGATCCGGACTTCGCCAGCAGGATCGAGTTAGACGTCG
>CAZZZQ010000026.1:0-7972 GCA_964658405.1 uncultured Sphingomonas sp. | reverse complement strand
CCGCTCATAGAACGGTGTTACAAGTTCGTAGCGAAGTCCAAGATTCAACGTGACGGACTTAGAGACCTTGTAGTCATCCTGGATGTACGCAAAGCCGGCTTGTTGGCGGTGATGGACATAGCCCGGATTGACCAGCTGATACTGGTTGCGCGCGCCGTAGAGAAAGTCGGCCAGCGAGTAGAACGCAGAGTTAGCCGTGATCATCGCTGCCGTCAACGTTCCTCCGCCCTGCAGCGGTGTCCCGACAGCAGGCGCGCTGAAGAGGCCGGAGTAGACGTCGCGGCCGAGGATCGGGTTGACGTCGAGCGTACGGACGCCGAGCCACTGATATTCAAGTCCGGCCTTCAAGGTGTGGGCGTGGATGATGCGTGTGACGTTGACCTTTGGGTCGAAGAGCTTCGGGTGCTGAAACTGCGGGCTCGTCGCCTGGCGTCCGAGCGCCGTAAAGCTGATCAGGGTCTCGGAGCTGATGCCGCCGGTATAGGCCGGGTCGGTGGGGAGGCCGCCGATGCCGAACATCTGCTGCATGCTCGGTCCACCGGAGAGCGGCGGGGTCTTGCCAGCGTCGGACTGCGAGTAGCCAAAGCCGGCATCAAGCAGCGTGCGGTCGTTGATGGTCCACGTCAGGCCCGCGGCGATCGCCTTGATCGGCACGATCTGCGACCCGTTCCCGTTGCCGCCCGCAAGCCCCTGGATGATGCCGGGATCGAAGACGTTGAAGGCACTCTGATCGTAACGGCCGAAGATGCGCAAGCGATCGGAGAAGTAGTGGTCGATCTTGATATCGCCCTTCTGCCGCTTGTCGGAGATCTTGTAGAGCGTCGTGTAGTTTGCCCCGTTGCCGGCCTGTGTTGGAGCGGGCAGGGCAGCAAGCACAGCACTTGCAAAGGGGATGATGCTCGCCGTGGGAATCTGTCCACTTGTGTAGATCACGCCGGTGTAGGGGTTCTTGATCGGAACGCCGACGCCGAAGGTTCCTGCCCGCTGGTTTAGCGTGGGAAGGACTGCGGACGCTACCGTAGACGCGACCTGCTGAAAGTTTTCGTAGTCCGTGAAGAAGAAGGTGCGGTCGCGGAAGATGGGGCCGCCAAAGGTGAAGCCGAACTGGTTGCGATTCAGCCGAGGCTTACCGGCTGCTGTTTTAAAGTAGCCGTTTGCATTCAGCGAGGTATTCCGAACGAACTCCCATACATTGCCGTGGAACTGGTTCGATCCGCTGCGAAGGCTGGCGATAACGGCGGCTCCACCACTCCGGCCATACTGCGCCGAGATGTTGTTCGTCTCGACGCGGAACTCCGCGATGGCGTCCGGTGGAGGCTGCACCACTTCATTGGAGAAGCCCTGATTCGAGGTTCCAAAGTAGTTGTTGTCCAGACCGTCGAGCACATAGTTGTTCGTCGTGCTGCGGAGTCCATCGACGTTGAACGAGCCTTCGCGGAACGAGGAGCTTGAGCCGAAGGCGCTCGGCGACGGCAATACGCCGGTGCTGAGCAGAACGAGGTCCGAGTAGTAGCGGCCGTTGAGCGGGAGCTCGCGGATCTCCTGCGCCTCGATCGTCTGCCCGCGGTCTGAGCTGTCGACCTGCAGGGCCGGCGGGACCGCCTGCACCTCGACCGAACTCTGCAACTCGGCGATGCTCAGATGGAAGTCCACGCGCCGGCGCGAGTCGATGGTCAGCTCGAAGGGCTGGCTTACCTGGTTGCCGAAACCGCTCCGCTCTACCGTCAGGCGATAACGGCTGATGGGCGCGGAAGGAAACTGGTAGCTGCCGTCGGCGCCGGTCTTCGCCTCAACCGATGTCCCGCGATTGAGGTCCTCAAGCGTGATCTTGACGCTGGGCAGGGCCGCTCCGGCGGAGTCCGTGACGGTGCCAAGAACGGCACCACTATCAAATTGCGCAGCCGCGGGCATGGCGCAGCAAAGGAGGCAGACAAGGAAGCAAAGGATGCGGGACATAGGCAAAACCTACGTTGTCTCTGTGTCTGCCGGATGAATCTTTGTGAAGCTTCCATCAATAGGAGCTGGTACGCCGCAGCATCAAGGACGTCCCCGTGTTCACAGGCCTCGTGGACGACGCTTCAAGCCATCCTCGGGCCAGTCGAATAGCGTTGCAGGATTTCTAATCCTGCTAAAAGGCGCCTGCTTGAAAGTTGCGAGATGCCGGTCCGTGCGCTTATCGTAATGATAGTCCGGCTATCGCACGATCATCGAGCGGCAACCGGGAAAGGACACCATGAGTACCGCTCCTCGCCGTCCCGCTCAACCGGCCCCAGAATCGCCCGATGAGATGCTTGAAGCTCCAGCTCCCGCTGCAAAGATGACCCCCTCCGCCGCCCTCGATATCTACACCGGCGATCCAAACTTTATGACTTCGCTCGCGCGCGGGCTCATCGTCATCCAGGCCTTCACCCAGCAGACCCCGCAGATGACTATCTCGCAGCTGAGCGTAAAGACAGGGCTCTCCCGTGCCGCCGTCCGCCGCTGCCTTTACACCCTGACCAAGCTGGGATTTGCCGGCGCCGAGGATGGCTCGCGCTACGGCCTGCGCCCGCGGATGCTGACGCTCTCCCACAGCTACACCGCCTCCAGCACGCTCTCGACCGCTGCCCAGCCGATCCTCGAACGAATGTCGGCCTCGCTGCGGGAGTCTTTTTCAGTGGCCACGCTCGATGGAGACGACATCGTCTACATCGCACGGACGACCGTCGACCGCGTCATGGTCGCTGTTGATCTGCACATCGGCAGCCGGCTACCGGCCTACTGCACCAGCATGGGTCGCGTCCTGCTCGCGTATCTTCCGCCTGAAAAGCTGGAGCAGTATCTTGCACGCGTGGAGCTGATCCCGCGCACCACACGGACGATCACGAGCGTCGACCGGCTTCGGCTCGCGCTGCGCAACGTTCGCCGCACCGGCTATGCACTCGTCGACCAGGAGCTCGAGGTCGGTCTCCGCTCGCTTGCTGTGCCGGTCTATGCACCGTCCGGCCGGGTTGTTGCGACGATCAATCTCAGCGGCCACGCTCCGCGGATGCCCGTGTACGACATGCAGACACGCTTCCTCCCGCACCTGCGCAACGCGGCCAATGAGCTTGGAGTGTTTCTGCGGTAAGTGATCTGCTGAGGCAGCCGAATATCGGGAGATGATTCATCGGGGACCGCCTCGAGCCGGCCCTCGTCCCTTGGCGACCGATGCATAAGGGGTTGTTGATGACCAGCCAGGGGACGGGATACGATCCCTCTTCAGTCCCCCACGGTGATCCCGTACTCCTTCAGCTTGCGATAGAGTGTCGTCTTCCCGATTCCAAGCAGCTTGGCTGCAAGGATCTTGTCGCCGCGCACCTGCTCGACCGTTGCGAGGATCGCGCGCTTTTCGAGTGACGCGATCGAGATCACGCCTCCGCCGGTCATCGTGACAGCAGCACCGACCGGGAGGCGATTTGCCGCGGCTGTTCCGCCAAGCCGCTCCACCTCCTGGTCGAGAAACTGCAACAACGGCGACGGCAGCTCGCGAACGCCGAGCGACGCCCCGGACTCCATTGCGCACATGCGCTCGATGGCATGCTCGAGCTCGCGGATGTTCCCCGGCCACGGGTACTCCATCATGACCCGCATCGCCTCCTCGGAGATCGTCCTGGGCCGTCCCGTCTGCCGCACGATCCGACCGAGAAAATGCTCCGTCAGCAGCACAATATCCATACGCCGCTCGCGGAGTGCAGGAATCTTCAGGCTCACCACGTTCAGCCTGTAGTAGAGATCCTTGCGGAATCGGCCCTGCTCCACCATGGCAAAGAGATCCCGATTGGTCGCCGCAAGAATGCGGGCTGCGAAGGGGACCGGCTGGGTAGACCCGACTGGTCGCACCTCCTTCTCCTGCAGCGCGCGCAGCAGCTTCGTCTGGAGGTCCAGCGGAAGCTCACCGATCTCATCCAGGAAGACCGTCCCGCCGCCCGCCGCGGCCAGCAATCCGACCTTGGCCCGGTCCGCCCCGGTGAACGCGCCCTTGATATGTCCAAAGAGCTCGCTCTCGATCAGCGTCGGGACCAGCGAGCCGCAGTCGACCGTCACAAAGGGCTTCATTGCATTCGGCCCTCTGGCGTGAATCGACCGCGCCACCAGCTCCTTCCCGGTTCCGCTCTCCCCTAGGATCAGCGCGGGATGGCTCGCCGCTGCCACCTTGATCAGCATCCGGTGCAGCCGCTCCATCTCCGGCGTGCGGCCGACCAGGTCGCCGCTCGTCGTCTGGACCTCCGGCCGCGTCAGGAGGCCGCCCTGGCTCACCTCACGCTCGATCGTCCGCCGACGAACCGCTCGCTCCAGAACGACCTTCAGCTGATCCAGCCCGAACGGCTTTGTCAGGTAGTCCGCCGCGCCCGTCCGCATCGCGTCCACCGCCGTCGAAACCGTCGCATATGCCGTCATGACGACGACGCCGGTGCGAGGATAGGCCTTCGTAGCCTCCGCCAGCAGCGCCAGCCCACCATCGCCAGGCAGCCGCAGGTCGAGAAGGACGACGTCGACAGGCTGCCGCTTCAGAACCGAGCGCGCCTCGTCCACGCTCGACGCTGCCACTGCCTGATATCCAAGCCGAACCGCGATCTCGCAGCAGGCCTTGCGAACGGAGGCGTCATCATCGACGACGAGCAGCTGCAACGTATCCGCTGCACGGGCGGGTGCGGGAAAGGGTGTCACCGCCAATGCACTGAAGTCAGTACCACGCTGTCCATCCAATGCAGTCCCGGTCGTTCCTAGCATTTCGATCCCTCCGATACCATCAGCGCAGCCGGGGTCTGACAGACCGCCCAGGTAACCTCAACCTTCGTTCCGTGCCCCTGCCGGCTGGTGAGCCGCAGCCGCCCCCCGGAGGATCCGACCAGCTCCCGCACCACCTGGAAGCCGATTCCGCGATCGCCCCACAGCCGTGCGGAGCCACCCTCCATCAGCACACGAACCGCCGCTACGCTCATGCCGCAGCCTCGATCTTCGACCGTCAGAACCACCTCTTCCATCGAAGATTCGTCACGGGAACACCCCACACGCACCACGATCGCCGCGTCTCCCTCCGACGCCTCAGCCGCATTCTTCGCGAGGTTCATGAGGATCCGCTCCAACGCCGCGCGGGAGATCGCCACCGGGGATGCCGCACCGGGCCCATAGGCGACCTCGATCGAGCGCCGTGCAATCCGCTCGAGCAGCCCACGGCAGCACTCGATGACCTCCGGGATAATTACCTGCTCCGATGAAGGGGCTGCCGGCTGTTCGCGCCGCTCCGTCGTGCGTGGGTCGAGCAGCCGCGCCATCAGCTCACGGCTTCGCCCGCTCAGCAGGCTGAGCTCCGCAGCGTAGTGGCGATGCTCGTCCCGCAGGACTCCCGGCGATCCGAGTAACTCGCAGTAGAGCCCGAGCGCTCCCAGCAGGTTGCCGGCATCATGCGCCAGGCCTGCGCTCTCGGCGGTGAATGGTAAGGGAGGAAGCTTCGGTGCATCGGGCCATGCATCCCACGCAGCCCCGAAGGCGGCGGACGAGATCAAGGAAGGAGAAAGCTCGGTATGAAAAGGAAAACCTGAGGCTATATTGCTCAGCGGTGCCCGCATGGTCTTGATGCTCCGAGTGGTCGTTGCACACCGGTCGGCTGGTGTGTCAATGCAGGAGCTGTAATCACGTCACGTGCCAAAGTGGGAAGATCGTGGGAAAGCCGCAAAACTATGCACTGTCGCAGGCTGTATCGTGTCGTGCCGTTGCATCTGCCATTCCCAATTCGGGACATGACGCCGCAGAAAGCAGCTGAAGCCCCGCAAATCCCTGATCGGCATGGTTCCCATTATGGGACAGATTTCCTGAAACGGGAGCGCCGCTTCTGCCCCAAAGTAGAACAACCCTGCGACGACCAAACACTATAATCACCAGATGTCTTCCCTGCCGTCCCCGCTCTTCCGTCCCGACCATCGCACCGCAGACGCTCTCCGCACGCTCCGCATCACCCCCGGCTACGTCTCCACCCCTGAAGGCTCCGTTCTCATTGAGACCGGCAACACGCGCGTCCTCTGCAATGCCACGATCGAGCAGGGCGTTCCCGGCTGGCTGCGCAACTCCGGCCGCGGCTGGGTGACCGCAGAGTACGGCATGCTGCCTCGCGCCACCCTTACACGCACTGCGCGCGAGTCTGAGCGCGGCAAGGTCGGCGGCCGCACCCACGAGATCCAGCGCCTGATCGGTCGCTCGCTCCGCTCCGTCGTCGATATGAAGCTGCTCGGCGAGCGCACGATCATCCTTGACTGCGACGTGCTGCAGGCGGATGGCGGAACCCGTACCGCCGCCATCACCGGCGCCTCCGTTGCGTTGGCCATCGCGCTCGGCAAGCTCGTCCAGGCGGGCACTCTCAAGACTTCGCCTCTGAAGCAGATGGTCGCAGCCACCAGCGTCGGCATCGTCGACGGCAATGCCCTGCTCGACCTCTGCTACGAAGAGGACTCCCGTGCTACGGTCGACATGAACGTCGTCATGCTCGCGGACGGCGGCCTGGTCGAGACCCAGGCTACGGCGGAGAAGGACTCCTACAGCCGCGCGGAGTTGAACAGCATGCTCGACCTCGCCGAGGCCGGTATTCGGAATCTTCTCGTGGCCCAGCAGACTGCCCTCACCGCTGCGCTCTAACCGTCTACACCACCAACTCCGGGATCCCGTCCTCGCCTGCACGATCGGAACGGTGGGATCCCAGAGTGGGGCATTACCCCGACCTGCACGAGTGGGCAAATTCAACGCAGTTCACCCCCGCTGTGTAAAATCGCACCTGTACGCTAAACGACTGTCAGGAGACGACTGCACCCATGAAACTGACCCCAGGAAAACTTGCCGGACTGAAGGCTGTCTCAGACGCCCGCGGCGTGATCGCTGCTGCCGCCATGGACCAGCGTGGCTCTCTCCAGAAGTCCATCGCCAAGGAGCGCGGTGCGCAGTCGGATGCCCACGACCTGGCCGAGTTCAAGGAGCTCGTCACCGACGTGCTGACACGCTACTCTTCGGCGATCCTGCTGGATCCCGAGTTTGGCCTGCCTGCCGCAAAGCTGCGCAACTCCGCCGGCCTGCTGCTCGCCTACGAGAAGACCGGCTATGACGCCGCCACGCCCGGCCGTCTCCCCGACCTGCTCGATGTCTGGTCCGTCCGCCGTCTCAAGGAGGCAGGAGCGGACTGCATCAAGATCCTGCTCTACTACACCCCGTTCGAGAAGACCTCGGTCAACGACCTGAAGCATGCATGGATCGAGCGCATTGGCGACGAGTGCATCGCGCACGATATTCCCTTCTTCCTCGAGTTTGTCGGTTATGACGCCGAGGGTGGCGATGAGAAGTCGCTCGGCTACGCGCTGAAGAAGCCGTCGATCGTCTCCGGCTCCATGGCGGAGTTCGGCAAGGCGCGCTACAACGTCGACGTCCTGAAGGTCGAGGTTCCGGTGGAGATGTCGTATGTCGAGGGCACACGCTCCTATAAGGGCGAGAAGGCCTACACACGCGCCGAGGCCCTGCAGCACTTCCGCGATGCGGAGCAGATGACTCACAAGCCCTTTATCTACCTCTCTGCCGGTGTCTCAAACCCAGTCTTCATCGAGACGTTAGCCCTGGCGGCCGAGTCCGGCACCAAGTTCAACGGCGTCCTCTGCGGCCGTGCGACCTGGAAGGAAGGCATCCCGATCTACGCTCGCGAGGGCGCCAAGGCCTTCCGCGAATGGCTCGAGACGGTCGGCGTCGAAAACATTGCCAACGTCAACAAGGCCCTCGAGGCCGCGACCCCCTGGTATACGAAGTTCGGCGTCAACAGCCTCGAAGAGCTCGGCTAAAGAATCATTGCTGTAATAAGAGACGCCGAGGCCGTGAGCCTCGGCGTTTTGCGTTGTGACGGCCAAAGCCAGCGCCATCTTCAGTCTTCCTTAACCGGCACGGTGCTACCTTCACGGCAGATGATCCGACGATTGAGCCT
>CAZZZQ010000025.1:0-14351 GCA_964658405.1 uncultured Sphingomonas sp. | reverse complement strand
CTTTGAGTCGCTCCATGTCGTTTTGCATCTGATGGACTGATGACAAACCCAGTTCAAGATAACTCCCAGCGCGTCGCGCTCGTCTTAGGCTCCACCGGCATCACGGGCGGAAACCTCGCCTCCAACCTCGTAGAGTCCGGCTGGAAGGTCTATGGCCTCGCCAGAAATCCCGGCGACCTGCCCGGGATCACGCCAGTTGCAGCTGATCTGCTCAATCCGGACGCACTGCGCGCCGCGCTGACCGGGCTGCCGATCACCCACGTCTTCTTCTGCACGTGGCTCCGGCAGGATACCGAGGCGGAGAACGTCAAGGTGAATGGCGCGATGATTGAGAACCTCTTCGCCGTGCTGGCCGAGACGACGCAGCTTCAGCACGCCTCCCTTGTGACCGGGACGAAGCAGTATCTTGGACCGTTTGAGGCCTATGGCCAAACCGCGGCGGAGACGCCCTTCCGCGAGGACACGCCCCGGCTGCCCGGCGAGAACTTCTACTACACGCAGGAAGATGTACTCTTTGCCGCTGCTGAGCGCGGGAACTTCGGCTGGAGCGTGCACCGTCCGCACAGCATGATTGGCTACGCGCTGGGTAACGCCATGAACATGGGTGTCACGCTTGCGGTCTATGCCAGCATCTGCCGCGAGACCGGCGAGCCGTTCATCTTTCCCGGCTCGCATCTGCAGTGGAATGCGCTGACTGACGTGACCGACGCCACCATCCTCGCGGAGCACATGGAGTGGGCAGCGACCGCACCGCAGGCGAATAACCAGGCGTTCAATATTGTGAACGGCGATGTCTTCCGCTGGCGCTGGTTGTGGCCGCGGCTTGCTGCCTACTTTGGCGTTGAGCCGGTTGGGCCGCCTACTCCGACCGCGCCGCTCGACGCCCGGATGGGGGATGCTCCGGCGATCTGGAAGCGCATTGCGGAGAAGCATAATCTTGCCCAGCCGGATGTCTCCAAGCTTGCGTCGTGGTGGCATACCGATGGCGATCTTGGTCGCGAGCTTGAGTGCGTCAACGATATGACGAAGAGCAGACTGCTTGGCTTTGAGAACTATCAGGAGACTACGGTATCGTTCCTGAGCCTGTTTGAGAGGTTGAAGCGGGAGCGGATTATTCCGTAGAATGTCTCGCGAGTGCAAAGGCGCCCTGACGCCGGGCGGGCGCCGCTTCGCGGAGTATTGGACGCTTCGCGTGTTGGCTTAGAAGCTTCCGGCGAAGATTGCTTTCAATTTGGCTCGTAGGCCCTGCTCTTCGCTTGCCCGCCGAATCTGCGTTCGGTGGGTATACAGCAGCATCCCGATCGCCGCCGCATACTCCGGCTTCGCCAGCTCAGGCGGCATGCGCGACAACGGGACGGGGTACCCGATCCGCGCGGGAACCCGCAGCAAACTCTCCGCGTTGTCCAGCAGGCCAACCAGATTCGCACCGCCACCGGTCAGCACGCATCCTGCTCCGAGTGCTTCAAGGACGCCGCCGTCGCGCAGGTTGTTGCGAAGCATCGTGAACAGCTCGCGCGCGCGTGGCTCCAGGATCTCGGCGAGAAAGCGCTGGCGTACCATCCGCGCTGGCTGGCCGCCGGAGATCGCGAGATCACCGCCGATTTCGATCTCGTTCAACTGTGGGACCGAGGTCACGACGCAGTTGCCGTAGGTGTGCTTCAGGTACTCGGCCTCCTGCACCGTGACGTGCAGGCCGACCGCGAGGTCGTTGGTAAAGTGGTCGCCGCCGATCGGCAGCACGGCTGTGTGGGCGATCGAGCCCTCGAAGAAGACTGCCAGCTCGGTTGTGCTCGCGCCGATATCCATGACGCAGACGCCAAGCTCACGCTCATCCGGCGACAGCACGGACTCGGCTGCGGCGAGACCCTCGTAGACCGTATCGTCCACTTCGAGCCCGGCGCGGTTGGCGCAGGTGACAACACTTTGGGCGATTCCGCCGGAGCAGGTGGAGAGGTGCAGGTTGACCTCGAGCTTGTTCCCGACCATGCCCATCGGGTCGTGGATGCCGGACTGGTCGTCCAGGATGAACTCCTGCGGGAGCAGGTGCAGCACCTCCCGGTCGGGCGGAAGGGCGACCGACCGTGCGCGGTCAACCGCAGCCTTGACCTCTTCGCGGGTAATCTCGCGCATGCTGATGCCGCCGCGGCTGTTGACTCCGCGGACGTGGGTTCCGCCGATCCCGACGACGGCGGTCTCAATCGCCTCTTTTGCGATGCGCTCTGCCGTCAGTGCGGCGCGGTTGATGGCCTCGGCGGCCGGGCCGAGCTCTGCGATCAGGCCCTTACGCATGCCGAGCGAGGGTTCAATGCCGTGGCCACGGTAGCGCAGGACGCCGTCCAGCAGCTCGGCGACGAGCACGATGCTCTTCTGGCTGCCGGCATCGAGGACGGTGATGAGGTTGGTCTGTTTCTGCGTCATCGGATCGGCACCTGCGGAGGATGATATTGATCGGACTGAGGAGTCTTCCCTGCTGCGGGCTTCGCCGGGTAGCCGGACCGGGCCGCCGCACTGGCGGAGGGGGCTGCCGGCGTGCTGGCTGCAGGCGTCACGACCGCCGTCGGATGAGCCACTACGGGTGCCTGGGTCTTGGCAACGGGCTGGCCGGCATGCGGCTTCGGTGCGGGGTGGGCGACGGGCTTTGCCTTCGCCTTCACCACTGGCTTCGCGGGAGCGTGGGCGGGCAGATGGGCGGGCACGTGGGCCGGGGTTGCCGCCAGCGCCACTGACTTTGCTGAGGGAGCCGGAGCGTCAATCGCCGCACCCTTGGAGCCGGCCATGTCAAGGACGACCTCTCGCTCATAGCGCATATCGACCGAAGAGAGGTTCGGGTACTGGGTGCGCCACTCGGGCAGATGCTCCTTGAACTTGCGATACCGCTCGAGGAACTGGTCGTCGCCGAAGTGGATCAGAATCTCGCCGGCCTGGTCGGGGATGAGCGCCTTCACGTCCTCGGGATTCGAGAGATCGACCTCGCTCAGCTTCTCTGAGATCTTCTCGCCGGACGAGTCGAGGTCGGTCGCAAAGCGCTCGAAGATCTTCATGCGCGCCTCGCGAGTCGACGCCGGGTCGGTCGCAGAGATGCCGGTGACCACCGGAAACGAGTAGTGGGGCTCCTGCGATCCGGGGCTGGCAGGCTTCATGTCCAGCAGGACGCCGGTGTTGTCGACCAGGCCGATGTGGCTGCCCTGTCGGACGAAGGCGACAGGCACGCGCTCGATGAGCGAGATACGGATGCGCCCGGGCAGCAGCCTCATGACCGTCGCGTGGGCGACCCATGGGAGCTGCTCGAGCTGGGCCTGGCGGTCTTCGAGCGAGATCTGGAAGATGTTCCGGCCGACGTCCTCGCCGAAGATATCGACCATCTGGGCGCGCGTAAGGTGCTTGTTTCCCTGCAGTTCGATGGAAGCAGGCGTGGCGATCATAAAGCGGGAGTCGTGGAGCAGGAACCGCCGCGTATACATCAACAGGGTGACGCCGACGCCGAGGATGCCGAGCATGGCGACGCCGGTTGCGATACGGCCGGCGAGGCTCTTGGGAACGCGGGCTTTCAGACGAAACTTCAGGCCCAGTTGACGCGGGACCGGTCTGGGGCGCGGCTCGTCCTTCGAAGGATCATCGCCAAAGTCATCGGCGAAGTCGTCCGTGTAGCCCTGACGCAACTTCGCGCTCGTCCTGGAGGAGGATCGCTGGGGAGGGCCAGAGCGGGTCGAGGCCGAAGCAAACTCCTGCTCCGGATCATCAATGATCACCGTTCCGCGCTTCGACATGAGGTTCCCTGATCGCAAGCCTGAGCAAGGCCGCGAAGAATCGCCATTCCGACTATAACCCGCCCCCTGCCTCGAATCGACAGCTTCCTGAGGGGGTATCCATAGAGGAACATTCGTTTAGTTTTTTCGCAGCGCGGCCAGCAGGAGCGCGCCAGCGTGCGAGACGCTTCCCGCTCCCAGCGTCACGATGACGTCTCCGGCCTGCGCCTCGACTGCGAGCGCCGCGACGGCGTCGCCCACGGTTGGTGCGTATTGGACCTTCGGTCCGGCGGAGGCTGCGATCGCCTTCGCCAGCGCGGGGGCGTCGATGCCGGGGATCGGCTCCTCGCTGGCGGCGTAGATGTCCAGGATCTGCACGGTGTCGGCGTCCTTGAAGGCTCCGGCAAACTCCGGCATCAGGTCGCGTGTGCGGGTGAAGCGGTGTGGCTGAAAGAGGACATGCACGCGTTTGTAGCCGCACTCGCGCGCTGCCTGGAGGGTGGCGAGGACCTCGGTCGGGTGGTGGCCGTAGTCGTCGACGACGGTGACGCCGCGCTCGATTCCCTTCTCCTGAAAGCGCCGGTCGACGCCGCGGAAGCTGTCGAGGCCGACGGCGATCTGTTCCGGCGCGACCCCCAGCTGGATCCCGATGGCGACCGCTGCCGTTGCGTTCAGGACGTTATGCCGGCCGGGAACGTGGAGCGAGAACGGACCCATGACGAGACCCTTGTAGTTGACCTCGAAGCTGGCGTGGCAGTGGTCCTGCTTCGGGAGCATCTGCAGCCGGAAGTCGGCTTCGGCGCTCTCGCCGTAGGTGAAGACCCTGCGGCGGATGCGTGGGAGAAGAGCGCGCAGCAACGGGTTGTCGATGCAGGCCGTACTCGCGCCGTAGAACGGGACCTTGTCCATGAACTCGATGAAGGCATTCTCGACATCTTCCATGTCGCGGTAGCAGTCCATGTGCTCGCGGTCGAGGTTGGTGATGACGGCGAGGATGGGTGACAGCTTCAGAAAGGAGCGGTCGCTCTCATCTGCCTCGGCAACGAGATACTGCGAGTTCCCCAGCCGCGCGTTCGAGCCAAGCGCGTTGACGCGGCCACCCACGACGACGGTCGGGTCGAGCCCGCCGCCTGCCATGACGGCGGCGATCATCGAGGTGGTCGTAGTCTTGCCGTGCATCCCGGCGACGGCGATGCCGTACTTCAGCCGCATTAGCTCAGCCAGCATCTCCGCTCGCTGGATGACGGGGATCTTGCGGGTCCTCGCCTCGAGCACCTCGGGATTAGTCTTCGCGACCGCCGAGCTGGTGACGACGACATCGCTCGCAGCCGCGTTGGTGGCGGCGTGCCCCTCGAAGATCCGCGCGCCCATGCTCTCGAGCCGATCGGTGACGGGCGACCGGCGCAGGTCGGAGCCGGAGACGGGATAGCCCATCGTCAGCAGGATCTCTGCAATCCCGCTCATGCCGATGCCGCCGATGCCGATGAAGTGGATCCGCTGCGACGACGCTAGTAGAAAATGGCCAGGCACAAACATGAGGGGTGTCTTTCTTGATCAGAAATGGCACCGGATGACCCTGGCCAGCAGGGTCATCCGGTTAATTGCGTGTTTGTTCTATCGCTCCGAGGGCAGTCCGTGCGGCGGCTCGCTGAGTGGCGGAACCTGTGCACGCTTGCGCTTCTTGACCGGCGGCGCGGAGCTCGGCGGGCGATTCTTGCCGTTGCCGTTACGACGCTTGCCAGTGGACTCGATCACGCTGCGCATCCAGTAGTTGCCTTCGGCGTCGACCTCGATCCCGTGGACCTCGCGCTCGAAGCCGGGGAAGCGCTTGCTGAACTCCTCCATCGCGAGAATCAGCTTGATGACCGGGCTGTCCGGTCCGCCGAGCCGCTCGCCCGGCATACTCATCGGGATGCCCGGCGGGTACGGGACCAGCATGACGGCGGCGATTCGGCCGGCCATATCGCTGAAGCGGATCTTCTCGGTCTCGTTGCGCAGCAGCTTCTGGTAGGTCTGTGCGGGCGTCAGGACGGGGTCGAAGTCCTCGTCGCAGGCCTCGTTGACCAGGCCGGAGAGGTTGAGCTGCACCATGACGGCGTGCATCTCGTCCGAGAGCTCCTTCAGGCTGACGTTGCGGTAGCGTTGCGGAAAGCGGGAGACGAGCTCCGGCATCGCCTCTTCAAGCGGGGCCTCGGAGTCGTAGAGGCGCTTGAACTCGAAGAGATTCTCGAGCAGAGCGCCCCACTTGCCCTTCGACGTACCGACCGAGAAGAGTACGAGCACGGTGTAGTCGCCGGTCCTGGCGATCTCGACGCGACGGCCATCGAGGAACTCGGTCAGGATTGCGGCGGGAATGCCCCATTCGCTGACGACGCCCTGCGCGTTGACGCCCGGGGTCAGGATGGTCACCTTGGTCGGATCGAGCATGCAGTAGCCGTCGGCGATGTCCTCATCCTGGAAGCCGTGCCACTCCTCGCCGGCCTTCAGGGTCCAGGCGCTTGAACGGTTGGTAAGCAGGCCATCCGGAGCCTCTTCGAGCAGGTGCGTCTGGCCGTCGAGCGGATCAAAGACGTACTCCGGCTGGTAGAGCCGGAAGAACCAGCCCTGCTCTGCCGCGCGGAGGCGGTGCGCGATCGACGACATGGCCTTGCGGAAGCTGATCGAATCCTGCAGGGTCTCGCTCATCAAAGTCGGCCCGGCGGGCTCGTCCATCATGGCTGCGGCGACGTCGAGCGAAGCGATCAGCGGGTAGAACGGCGAGGTGGTGCCGTGCATCATGAAGGCTTCGTTGAACTGGTCGAAGTCGAGCTGGGCGCGCGGGCTGAGCTTGACGTGGATCATCGAGCCCATCGAGAACGCCGCCAGCATCTTGTGCGTCGACTGGACGGCGAAGATCGCGGGCCGGTCCGGCATATCGTCCGGCACGCCCATGGCGTAGCGGCCCTGGTAGATCTCGTGGAACTTGGCGTAGGCGTACCACGCCTCGTCGAAGTGGATGCGCGGAACGGACTTCGCAAGCTCAGTAACGACGCGATTTACGTCGTAGCAGAGACCGTCGTAGGTCGAGTTCGTGACGACGGCGTAGGTCGGAACCTGCGACCGTGCGCCGACGGTCAACGGGCTCTTTTCGATCAGCCCCTTAATGAAGTCGGGGTGGAAGCGCTTCAGCGGGACCAGGCCGATCATGCCATAGCCGTTGCGCGTCGGCTTCATATAGACGGGACGCGCGCCGGTAACGGTGAGGGAGTGGCAGATGGACTTGTGGCAGTTGGCGTCGGCGAGAACGATATCGTCCTGCGCGATAACGCCGTGGCCGATGATCTGGTTCGAGGTCGAAGAGCCGCCGAGGACGTAGAAGGTCCAGTCGGCGCCGAAGATGCGGGCAGCGTTGCGCTCCGACTCCCCGGGAGGCCCGATGTGGTCAAGCCATGAGCCGAGCGGTGCGGTCGAGATGCCGAGGTCCGAGCGCATGATGTTCTCACCGAAGAACTTGTGGAACTCCATGCCGATCGGGTGCTTCAGGAAGGCGACGCCGCCCATGTGGCCGGGAGCGTCCCAGGAGTAGGCGCCCTGATCGTTGTACTTCTTCAGCTCGCGGAAGTACGGGGGGAGCAGTTGCTCGTGGTATCGCTCAACCGCGAAGTCGACGCGGTTTGCGATGAAGGCCGGCGTGTCGCCGAAGAGATGGATGTACTCGTGGACCTGCTTGACGACCTCGAGCGGAAGCTCGCTGACGAGGGTACGGTCGGCGATCAGGAAGATCGGGATCTTCTTGTTGCGGCGGCGGACGGCGCGCAGAATCTTGAGCGCGGCGCGTTCGTCGAACTGGTTTTCGCCTTCAAGGTCCCAGTCCAGCAGGATGGCGCTGTGCGACGGGTCAGACGTCACGAGGGACAGTCCATCCTCCGGCGTCGAGGTCCTGACGACCTCGTATCCTTCTTTGCCGATCGCGTCGACCAGCCGTTCCATGGCACGATCCGAGACCGAATCCGTGCCACCCACCTCACTTGCAATCAACAGTACCCAACGACCTTCGCTCATACACCTCTCACTTCAACTTCGATGGTACAAGGAGTTTGCCGGGAGCATTTCTGGCGTGTTAAACGTGTGGGCTGCGCTTGAGTGGCAGGGCGGCAAATTTGCACATTTATGACTGCAAAAGCACAGTGATTTCAGCTCCTGACTGCGGGTTGAACAAAGCTGCAAAATGGGCGATTTTGCAACTAAGCCCTTGAGAATGTGTCTAATGAACTGAGAGCTAGACCGGGAGCAGGCAGCCCGGCTGGAAATCGGATCCTCGCTATTCGCGCAACCCGCGGCGGCAAAGCAGTACCGGGCAAGCGAAGAATAGACAGGACAAGGGCACGAGTATGAACATCACGAATCTGGTCACGAAAACCCTGGGCGCAACGCTTCTCGCAGGCGCACTTCTCGTAGCTCCCACCGCTGCACACGCTCGTGTCTTTATCTCCGTAAATATTGCTCCTCCGGCGATCCCGGTTTATGCCCAGCCGATCTGCCCCGGCGACGGCTACATCTGGACCCCCGGCTACTGGGCCTGGACCGGCCAGGGCTACGACTGGGTCGACGGCGCGTGGGTCGTCGCACCGTATGAAGGCGCGCTCTGGACCCCCGGCTACTGGGGTTGGAACAATGGCAGCTACCTCTGGAACGTAGGTTACTGGGGCCAGAACGTCGGCTACTACGGCGGCATCAACTATGGCTTCGGCTATGGCGGCAATGGCTTTGACGGCGGGTACTGGGGTGGCGGGCACTTTTACTACAACCGCGCCTACTCTCACTTCGGCAATGGCTTCCGCGGGAACGTCTACGAGCATCGCAACGCGGGCTATGACGGGCGCCCCGGCGGTGCAGGCTTTACGCGGAACAACGGTGACTTCGGCGGAAACCGTGGCAGCTTCAACGGCGGTCGCGACAACTTCAACGGCAACCGTGATGGAGGACGCCAGAACTTCGGGCAGCAGCAGGACCGCCAAGGCTTTAACCAGGGCCAGAATCGCGGTGGCCAGCAGGGCTTCGATCAGCAGCAGAACCGTCAGGGCTTCAACCAGGGCCAGAACGGCGGTACTCGCCAGCAGGGTTTCAGCCAACAGCAGAATCAGCCGGTTGCCAGCCGGGGATTCAATGCTGGGAATCGCCAGCAGGGCTTTAGTCAGCAGACGAGTCAGCCAGTGGTGAATCAGGGCTTCAATGGAGGCAATCGCCAGCAGGGGTTCAGCCAGCAGCAGAGTCAACCTGTTGCGAACCAGGGCTTTGGTGGGAACCGCCAGCAGGGTTTTAGCCAGCAGCAGCAGGCTCAGCCAGTTGCGGGCCAAGGCTTCAATGGTGGCAATCGTCAACAGGGCTTCAACCAGCAGCAGAGTCAGCCTGTTGCCAGCCAGGGCTTTGGTGGCGGAAACCGCGGGAGCTTCAACAACCAGCTAGCGCGGCCCAGCGGGAACCAGACTGTTCCTATGAGCAGTTTCAACGGTGGCGGAAATCGCGGTGGTCAACCTCAAGCGCAGCAGCAGACGCAGCAGCGTGGAGGCGATGGTGGCAACCGTGGTGGTCAGCAGCGTGGTGGGAACGACTTTCACAGTCACTAAGCTGCTGTCGGAAGTTTGAAACGCAGTTCCCTGCGGGAATGACAAGCAAGGAGAAGGGCTGAGGCAACCACCTCAGCCCTTTTTCTTGTGCCCGCTTTCAGGGTTGGGCGAGGCGCAGCACCATGGCTGCGATCTGCTTCAGGGCTTCCGGCTTTGCCAGCGATCGTGCGTGTTCGGCCATCGTCGTTCGTCGCGCTTCATCTTTCAGCAGCAGAACGAGAGCGCTGAGCAGGACCTCGGGCGTGACATCCTTCTGGCGCAGCATGGTCGCCGCGCCGACTGCGACCAGCACGTCTGCATTCTTCCGCTGATGGTCGTCCGCCGCAGTGGGCAGTGGGACCAGCACGGAAGGCTTCCCCGCGGCACAAAGCTCGGCGATCGTGCTCCCGGATCGCGCCAGAACGAGATCGGCGGCCGCGTACTGCGCGGGCATATCGGTCAGAAAGGCCTCGACCGTCCAGCGGTGGGGGTCGGCACCGGTCGCCGCGTACTCGGCGCGGGTCTGATCCAGCCGCCTTTGGCCCGACTGGTGAACGATGGTCAGGCCGGGCACCTGCGCCAATAACTCCACGACGATCTTTGGCATCGTCTCGTTGAAGACGAGCGCGCCGTTGCTCCCTGCCGTGATGAGCAGCCGGGGTGCCGCTCCCGTAGGACGCGGCGGCAGGTCGAAGATCTCGGGGCGTACCGGGACGCCGGTCGCCTCGGCGTTGCGGAAGAAGTTCACCGTCTGTGCGAAGTTCACGGCTGCCGCGCTCACGTGCTTCCCCAGGAGCCGGTTCGTCATGCCGGGTGCGGCGTTGGCCTCGTACGCCAGCGTCGGGACGCCAAGCAGCAGGGCCGCCGCCATGGCGGGCCCGGAGGCATAGCCGCCGACCCCGACGACGACCTGCGGTTTGAAGCTGCGGATCAGCTTGACACAGTGCAGCAGCCCGAGCGGCAGGTCGGCCAGCGTCCTGAGCCGCGTCGCCAGACTGACATTCTTGAGCTGTCCGGAGCGCACGAGATCGAGCGGGAAGCCGGCGGCGGGAACCATGCGGGTTTCAATGCCGCGAGCCGTGCCGACGAAACGGACCTCGGCGCCAGCGGAGTCGCGCAGCTCGCGGGCGATGGCCAGCGCGGGGATGACGTGTCCGCCGGTGCCGCCGCCTGCCATCAGGATTCGTAGGGGAGTTGCGGTGGCCAACTAGTCGATCTCGCGGGTGACGTTCAGCAGGACGCCCATACTCGCCAGCGTGATGAAGACCGACGTTCCACCCTGCGAGATGAAGGGCAGCGGAATCCCCTTGGTCGGGAGCAGCGCGAGCACGACGCTCATGTTGAAGAAGGCCTGGATGAGGACCGCGGTCGTGATGCCGAATGCCAGGAAACGAGCGAACGGGTCGGTCGAGAGGAACGCCGCGCGCAAGCCGCGATAGCCCAGCGCCACGAAGAGGCCGACGACGATGATCGCGCCGATCAGGCCGAGCTCCTCGCAAACGTTGGCGAAGATGAAGTCGGTGTGGGGTTCGGGGAGGTAGAAAAGCTTCTGTCGCCCCTCCATGAGGCCGAGGCCATGGAAGCCGCCGGTGCCGACGGCGATCAGCGATTGCAGGATGTGGAAGCCGGTTCCGCGCGGGTCAGCCTCGGGGTCGACGAAGGCCAGCATGCGTGCGCGCCGCCACGCGACATGGAAGAGCATGAAGTAGAGCACCGGCGCCGCGACCGCCGCGCCGATCGCAAAGTAGCGCGTCTGCGCCCCCGCGAGATAGAGCATCAGCGCCATGACCGACGCACAGACGATGGCCGTGCCGAGATCGGGTTCCTTCAAGATCAGCGCCACGAAGAGCAGCGGAGGCGCGATTGCACGGAGGATGGTTCCCTTCCAGTCGTCCATCTGGTGGATTCGGGTCTGAAGGAAGTAGGCGAGGAAGAGCACCATCACCGGTTTGGCGATCTCGGAGGGCTGAAAGGTAAAGAAGCCGCCGAAGCGGAACCAGCGGTGGGTGTGGTGCGAGTCGTGCGTGGCAAAGACGCCCACCAGCAGCAGCATCGTGACGGCGACGGCCGGGAAGACGACGCGCGGGTTATTGAAGCGGCGGTAGTCTACCTGCATCAGCGTGAAGAGCGCGATCAGGCCGAAGACGACCCAGATCGCCTGGCTTCGGACGAAGGTGTAGGGCGAACCGTACCGTGCCTGCGCCATCACCGCCGACGCGGAGAAGACCTCTACCAGCCCGAAGAGCACCAGCAGCAGAACTACTCCGAAGAGCCATTTGTCGACGCCAACCCGCTTCGCCATCCACTCACATCCCTTAAGTCGTCAGACCGTGCACCAGCTCGCGAAAGACCTGGCCGCGATGGCCGTAGTTCTCGAACTGGTCGAAGCTTGAGCAGGCCGGCGCAAGGAGCACCGTATCGCCTGCAATCGCTGCCTCAGCCGCGCTCTGAACCGCTGTCTCCAACGTTCCCGCTGAAACCATCTTCACGACTCCATCGAGCTGGCGCTCAATCTTTTCGGCCGCCGAACCAATGGTGTAAACAACTTTGACCCGCTGCTGCAACAAGGGCGCGAGCAGGCTGTAGTCCGAGTCCTTATCCTTGCCGCCGAGAATCAGGTGGATGCCGCCGTTGAAGGAGGCCACTGCCTTCATGGTCGCGTCGACATTGGTCGCCTTTGAGTCGTTGTAGTAGGCGACGCCTTCGACCTCGGCGACGAACTCCAGCCGATGCTCGACCGCGGTGAAGCCTGCGACGGACGCGCGAATGCTCTCCGCCGAGATGCCCGCGACGCGCGCCATGCAGACGGCGGCCAGGACATTTTCGACGTTGTGAGCGCCCTTGAGGGTGATCTCCGAGACCGGCATGATCGGCTCGGTCGTTCCGCCCTCTTTTGCGACGAAGGCGATAACGCCCTCTCTCACGAATGCTCCCTGGCGGACGACCTTGGTTCCGCTGAACCAGAAGACGCGTGACTTTGTCTTGCCCGCGGCCATCTGAACAGCACGGTCGTCCGCGTTGAGGATGAGCGCATCCTCGGCCGTCTGCTTCGCGAAGATCTTCTCCTTCGCGGCGGCGTAGCTTTCGAAGCTGCCATGGCGATCGAGGTGGTCGGGCGTCAGGTTCAGGATGGCGGCGATCTGCGGATGGAAGTCGACGACCGTCTCCAACTGGAAGCTTGAGACCTCGAGGACGTTCACCGTCTCGGGGGTGCTCTTCTCGATCAGCTCAATGACGGGCAGGCCGATGTTGCCGCCGACCTGCGTCGGACGGCCAGCGTCGGCGAAGATCTTTCCGACCAGCGTGGTGGTCGTGGTTTTGCCGTTCGAGCCGGTGATGGCGACGACCTGGCCGTGGAGATAGCGGCTCGCCAACTCCAGCTCGCCGATCACCGGGAGGCCAAAGGCCATGACCTGCCTGACCTCTGGGGTATCCATCGGGACGCCGGGGGAGACGACGATCAGGTCCTGCCGGCGGAAGGTCAGCAGGCCATGGCCGCCTGCCTCAACCATGATCCCGGCCTCAAGCAGCGCCGGGATCTCGCCCGCAAGCGCCGCAGAGCTGCGCGTATCGCTGACCGTGACGCGAGCGCCCTGCTTCTGCAGGAACAGTGCCGCCGCCAGGCCAGACTTTCCCAGACCAACTACCAGAACGCGCTTACCCTTCAATTCCATCGACGACCCCTTGCCTGTTCTTTCCACGATTAAAGGACCAGAGGCCCGCACGATTCTGATGCATTAGCGCAGCTTCAGTGTAGTCAGCGCCAGCAGAGCAAAGACCAGCGCCAGGATCCAGAAGCGCGCAATGACCTTCGACTCCGACCACCCGCCCAGCTCAAAGTGATGATGCAGGGGCGCCATCCGGAAGATACGCTTTTTATTGCGGAGCTTGTAGCTGCCGACCTGCAGCATGACGCTGACCGCCTCCATGATGAAGACGCCGCCGATGAAGGGGAGTAGAAGCTCCTGCTTGATGATGACGGCGACGGTCCCGATGGCGCCCCCGAGCGCGAGGCTGCCGACGTCGCCCATGAAGACCTCTGCCGGGTGGGCGTTGTACCAGAGGAAGCCGATGCTGGCCCCGACCATCGACCCGCAGAAGACGGTCACTTCGCTGACCAGCGGCATGCGCTGGAGCTCGAGATAGTCCGAGAAGACGGCGTGGCCGCTGACGTAGGTGAGAACGGTGAGCGCCCCGGCAGCGATGATGGTGCAACCGATCGCCAGCCCGTCGAGGCCGTCGGTCAGGTTGACCGCGTTACTGGAAAAGGTGACGACGAGCATGACGAAGATCACAAATGGGGCGAAGGCCAGCCAGTGCATGTGCGGGACATGGCCGAGCCACTGCCAGACGAGGTCAGGCCGGTACTGTTTCACGAACGGGACGACCAGGCGGGTCGAGTAGGCGCCACGCATGTCCATGACGACCAGGGCGACGGCGACCGCTCCGCTTGCAAGAAACTGGAGCACCAGCTTGCCCCGGGCGGAGAGGCCCTTGCTGCGGCGACGGACGGTCTTTATATAGTCATCGGTAAATCCGATGGCGCCGAAGGCCGTCGTTGAAAAGACGATGAGCCAGACCAGCGGATTCGACAGATCGGACCAGAGCAGGGTGGGGATCAGGATCGAGATGCAGATCAGAACTCCGCCCATAGTCGGCGTGCCGCCCTTTTTCAAGTGCGACTGGGGCCCGTCCTCGCGGATGAACTGCCCGATCTGGAACTCACGCAGCCGCTCGATGACGAAGGGTCCGATCAGCAGGCCGATCAGGAGCGCCGTCGAGCTGGCAAAGACCGTTCGGACGGTCAGGTAGCGGAAGATGCGGAACAGTCGAAAGTAGGGAAAGAGCTTCTGGTACAGCAGCCAATAGAGCAAACCGTCTCCGCCTCGGGACCCGCAGCCTTGCTCAGGCGTGCTGCAGGGGTCAGCGTTATCTTAACAGCCAGACCCCTGCATTTTTTTGCACGTTCAACAAGATGGGCCGCGCGGAGACGCTGCCTCGGTACCCCTACAGACCTTTT
>CAZZZQ010000024.1:0-14895 GCA_964658405.1 uncultured Sphingomonas sp. | reverse complement strand
TTCGATGCGCTGGTCTGCGCGATGGAGATGGTGCGGGATCGCGAGGAGTTTGCGGAGTTGAAGAAGACAGAGGACCCGGTGCCGCGGCTTGAGGGGATTACGTGGCGGCCGGGGATTCAGGACTCAGAGGGTGAATTGCCGTAGATCGGCGGCGGAGAGCAGGAATGGGTTGAGAACCTGTACGCCGTCGTAGGTACGCTCGTGCTGCATATCTTCAGAGAGCAAAACGGTACATCCTGCACGCCGAACCGTGGCAAGAAGCAGCGCGTCGAAGAATTGAAGCTTATGCCGTCGATGGGCAGTCATTGCCTGAGCCAGATCATCTTCGCTCGAAGCAACGACGCTTGTGGCACGTCGGACGCTTTCGACGAAACTGGCAGCTTCCGCATCGGGGAGAAGCCCCTTCCTCGTCACCGCCCGAAAGAATTCGCTGAGAGCCTGGAGCGGAATGATTCCGTGGGCATCCAGACAGGAGCCAACGACCGTTGCCGCCCTCCGGTGCTTCTCTGCGTTACGGCTATCAATCGCGTAGATGAGAATGTTTGTGTCGATCGTGACGCCGCTACTCACGATCGTAGAGCTCGTCCCGGCCGTACCACTCGATCCCAAGATCAGACCCACCCGCCATCATCGCTTTGGCCCTCCGGACCGCCAGCTGACGGTCTTCCTCAGCCTGCCGCTCCGGGTTTGAACGAGGAAATGGGATGATCTGGGCGACGGGCCTACCACCCTTCAGAATGGTCAGACTCTCGCCTGCTTCGGCCTGGGCGACCAGCGCGGCGAACTGCTCTTCTTCCTCGTGAAGCTGGACCTGGCGCATGGCGAACCCCCGTCACGACGATTGTAGCCCCGCCCCGCGTGGTCCGATGCTGGGCACTGGTAAACTTTAGCCTTATGATCAGTCGCTCCGGCAGCCAGATTCGAGAAGATTTTCTGCGGTTTTTTGAGGTTAAGGGACATCGGCGGGTGCACTCCTCCTCGCTTGTCCCGGCAAACGATCCGACCCTATTGTTCACCAACGCGGGGATGAACCAGTTCAAGGATGTCTTTCTCGGCGCCGAGAAGCGGGAGTACAGCCGCGCGGCCTCGTCGCAGAAGTGCGTCCGGGCGGGCGGCAAGCATAACGATCTCGAGAACGTCGGCTTCACCCGGCGGCACCACACCTTCTTCGAGATGCTGGGGAACTTCAGCTTTGGCGACTACTTCAAGAAGGACGCCATTGCCTCCGCGTGGGAGCTGCTGACCTCGCCCGAGTGGTTCGGAATCGATCCGGCCAAGCTCTACGTGACCATCTTCGAGGGCGACGCGAAGGTTCCCCGGGACGACGAGGCGGAGCAGTTCTGGATCGGCGTTGGCGTCCCAAAGGAGCGCATCTTCGGGATGTCGGCGAAGGATAACTTCTGGCAGATGGGCGACACCGGCCCATGTGGCCCCTGCAGCGAGATCTACTACGACCTTGGTCTCGAGGCCGCCGACGAGGCCGGGACGGACAAGCCTTTTCCGCAGGACGAACAGCGCTACGTCGAGATCTGGAACCTGGTCTTCATGCAGTTCGACCGAAGCACCGATGGAACGCTGACGCCGCTGCCGAAGCCGTCGATCGACACCGGCATGGGCCTCGAGCGCGTCTCTGCCGTGCTGCAGGGTGTGCTCTCGAACTTCGAGACGGACCTCTTTGTCCCACTAATTCTGCGCGCGGCCGAGCTGACCGGCCTCTCGCATCAAGCTGCCACCGTCGAGTGTGTGACCGGTCCGAACGACCCCGTTCCGCCGCCAATGACCGAGTCCGAGAAGGCTGCGGACGCTGGCTCGAGCGACGCTGACCTGATCAATAACGCCTCTCTCCGCATCATCGCGGACCATGCACGCGCGGCGACCTTCCTGATCTCGGATGGCGTTCAACCTGCGAATGAAGGCCGAGGCTACGTGCTGCGGAAGATCCTGCGGCGCGGCATTCGGCACGGACGGCTGCTTGGGCAGGAGAGGCCCTTCATGCACGAGATGGTCTTCGCCGTGCGCGATGAGATGGCGGTTGCGTACCCGGAGCTGAAGGAGACCGCAGAGCGGATTGCGAAGGTGGTGCTCGCCGAGGAAGAGCAGTTTGCACGGACTCTGGAGCTTGGCCTGAAGCAGATGAATGAGGAGACGCTGCGGTCGGGCGCGCTCGCCTTCCGGCTCTACGAGACCTTCGGCATGCCGCTGGACTTCATGGTCGACGCGGCGCGCGATGCCGGGATCACCTTTGACATGGCCGGCTTCGACACGGCCAAGGAAGAAGAGCAGCAACGTGCGCGCGCCTCGTGGAAGGGTGGCTCGCAGAAGTCGGCGGCGCCGGTCTATCGTGAGCTCGCAAAGACGGAGTTCGAGGGGTACAGCGTGCTTCGGCTGGACGGCGCGCGCATCCTTGCGCTGGTGAAGGACGGGGTCGGCGTGCCGGAGCTGAAGGCTGGCGACCAGGGTGAGGTCGTTCTCGACGCGACCAGCTTTTACGCGGATTCAGGTGGGCAGATCGGCGATATCGGCTGGCTCTACTCCGGCGATCACAACAGCATCGTCGCCGAGGTACGTGGTGCGACCAAGCCGGTGCAGGGCGTCTTTGCCCATAAGGTGACGGCGCGGCAGACGCTTTCGGTCGGGGAAATAATCGACACAGTGGTCGACGCGGAGAATCGCCGGGCGACCGAGCGAAACCATACCGCGACGCACCTGCTCCACGCAGCGCTGCGTGAGGTGCTGGGCAAGCACGTGAAGCAGGCGGGATCGCTGGTCGACGCGACGCGGCTGCGCTTCGACTTCTCGCACTTCACCGGCGTCGCCGAGGAGGAGCTCCGCGAGATCGAGACCATCGTCAACCAGCAGGTGCTGGCTAACGCGAAGGTCGAGACATTAGTCGATGTTCCGATCGACGTTGCCGTCAACGAACTCGGCGCGATGGCGCTCTTTGGCGAGAAGTACGGCGACCGCGTGCGCGTGGTGACGATCGGCGGCCCCGGCGGCTTCTCGGTCGAGCTCTGCGGCGGCACACACACTGGCGCAACTGGCGAGATCGGCCTGATCAAGCTGGTCGGCGAGGGGTCGGTTTCAAGCGGCGTGCGGCGCGTGGAGGCGATCTCCGGCACGGGCGCGCTGAGCGAGTTTCGTCGCGGCTACGAGGTGGCCAAGGTGGTCGGTCAGCTGATGGGCTCGCCCGATGCCGACGCGCTGCGATCCAGGCTGACCGCGCAGGACGACGAGATGAAGAAGCTGCGGCGGGAGCTCGACCAGGTCCGGATGAAGGCTGCTTCGGCCTCGATGGCGGACTCGGCAGGCAGCGCGGTCGAGGTCAAGGGCGTCAAGGTGCTGGCGCAGCGCGTCGACGGGCTCGACAAGGGCCAGATGCGGGAGCTGGTCGATCAGCTTCGTGGCAAGCTGGGCAGCGGAGTTGTTGTGCTTGGCGCTGCGGCTGAAGGCAAGGTCGCTCTGATTGTCGGCGTTACGAAGGATCTGACTGGTCGTGTGCAGGCAGGCAAGATCGTCGGCCTGCTGGCGGCAAAGGTTGGCGGCAAGGGCGGTGGGCGACCGGATCTGGCGGAGGCTGGCGGGAATGATGCTGGTGCGCTCGATGGTGCGCTGGCGGCGGCGGCTGAGGTTGTTGGGTCCTTACTAGGGTAGAGAGGCGGCGTCTGGGTCAGAGGCGTAGGCATCCTTCGGGAACGACAAATAAAGGAACAGGAGGGCTTGCGCTAACATGGGCGGCCCTCTTTTCGATTGCTTCGAAATGAACTTCGGTGAGGGTGCCGTCGGGAGTACCCCGTGCGAATCGTCCGGGGTTTCTCCGGGCTGCACGCTTAAACTGGGGCGTAAGGGTCCGTCTGCCACCGTGTCTTCGTCTACCCCATCCCGGTCCGCTTTGTCCGCCTCCGCACTGCGGTGGTCGGCGGGCGCGCTGCTGCTTTCGAGCTGCATTCCGGCGTTCTCAGCAAAGCCTGTCAGGCGCGCTCCGCTGACTCCGTGGGAGCTGGCAGAGCATGGTCGCGAGGTGCTCGAGGCGATTCCCGCCGGAGCCCGCACCAAGGCTGACTACGACCGCACCCTCGATGGCTTTCGCGCTGTCTATCATGATCGGCCCGGCGATATCCAGGCTCCTGCGAGCGTCTTCGCCGTGGCGGAGCTGCTGGCCGAGGAGGGCCGCACGCGCCACGATCCGCGCAGCCTGAAGGCGGCGATGGGCCAGTATGAGTTTCTTCGCACACAGTACCCGACCTGCACCCTTCGGACCCCGGCGCTGCTGGCCGAGGCGCAGATCGCCCAGAACGACCTCGCCGATCCCGCCACCGCGAAGGACCGGTATCGTCTGCTGCTGAAGCAGGCTCCGAAGAGCGACGAGGCCGAGGAGGCGCGCGCGGCTTTGGCCGAGATGAGCCGTCCGGCGACGCCTGCACAACAGGCAGACCAGGCCGTTGCCGCAGCCGGTCCGCGGCCGATGGTCTCGCGCCACGCCGATCCACTCGCTTCACCAACGACTGCAGACACTCGCGGCTCTTCCCTGCCGGCGAGTACACCGACCGGCTCCTCGGCTCCTTCTGGCTCGAATACCGTTCAGCAGCCGGTCCAGGTCGCAATGGACAAGACCGAGCCGAAGCGGAATGGGCCACTGGCGCTGGTCTCAGGGATTCGCCACTGGTCGACGCCGAGCTATACGCGTGTCGTGATCGACCTGGGCGACAACGTCACCTACGAGGCTGCGCGTGTCCCGTCGCCCGACCGGATCTACTTCGACCTGCATGGGACACGGCTGGCCCCGGAGCTCGTCGGCAAAAACTTTTCGGTCACCGACGACGGATTTCTGAAGAAGATCCGTGCGGCCCAGTTTCGCGACCAGATGACGCGCGTTGTACTCGACGTCAACGATGTGACGGAGTACTCGGCGTTCCTGCTGCCAAACCCGTATCGCCTGATCATCGACATCCACGGCCAGACCGGACCACGGCCTGTTGCGACGCAGCTCCCCGCCGAGGCGACCGTGATGAAGCCGAGCGGCGAGATCAAGCCGGCCGCCCCGATCGCAACCTCGCCGGTCCCGAACACGACGGCGATGCGGTCGAAGAGCTCCGTCGAGGTGGCGTCTCTCAGCGACCAGCCGGACCGCGTCGAAGCCACCAGCCGTCCGACCTCGAAGCCGATCTCAGCCGTTGTCGATCCCCCGCTGCCGGCTGCAGTTCCCGACACGAAGAGTGCTGTTGCGCTGCCAGCACCGGTCCCAGTCCCGACGACCCGCAAGCGCGGCAAGTCGAAGGTCAATCCTGCTGACGGGATAGCCGCCGGGGATGCCGTACCTGCGCGGGCCGCCGTACCGACCGCCGATGGCGAGACATCGCTGGTCCGTGCGCTCGGGCTGAAGATCGGGCGCATCGTGATCGACGCCGGCCACGGTGGCCATGACTCCGGGACGCTTGGCGTCGACGGGATCCAGGAGAAGGACGTCGTGCTCGACGTGGCACTGCGGCTGGGCAAGATGCTGCATGACCGGCTCGGAGCGGAGATCATCTACACCCGCTCGGACGACACGTTTATCCCGCTTGAGACACGGACCGCGATCGCGAACAAGGCGCAGGCGGACCTCTTCCTTTCGATCCACGCCAACTCCTCCTCCGATCCGACCGCGCGGGGCGTCGAGACCTATTACCTGAACTTCACCTCGCAACCGGATGCGCTGGAGGTTGCGGCGCGTGAGAACGCCGTCTCCGATCAATCCATCCACCAGCTCAGCGACCTGGTGAAGAAGATCGCCCTGAAGGACAAGATCGACGAGTCACGCGAGTTTGCCTCGGACGTCGAGCAAAGTCTCTACGGCGGACTGCAGGCGGGCAACACCGGCCTCAAAAACCGCGGCGTGAAGAAGGCGCCGTTTGTCGTACTGATCGGCGCGAATATGCCGTCGATTCTGGCTGAGATCTCCTTCGTCACCAATCCGCGGGATGCGACCCAGCTGCAGCGACCGGAGTATCGGCAGCGCGTGGCGGACAGCCTGTACAAGGGTGTCGCGAAGTACACCTCCGGGCTGAGCGGCGTTCGGCCCTCGATGGAACGGGCCAGCGGCCAGTAGTGCATCTGGGCTTCCCTATTCATGCTGGTGTAGTCTCACCTTTGTATGCGTCTTTACTCAGGTAGTCCGCGGCTTTCGACCCCAAAACTTAGACTTTCACAGCTTCTGGCTGCCCTGACCATGGCCGCTGCGCTCCACGGACAGACGATCCTGATGGAGCCCGCGGCTCCGCTGCTGCCGCAAAAGTTCGGCGCATGGCAGCGCGTTGGGGATGCAGTGACCGGGACCGATGCAACACAGATCGACTCCGCGCATACAACCGAGCTGAAAGAAGACGGGCTCAGCCGCTTTTCGACCGCGACCTACAGCCGGGGAGCCTCGAAGATCGAGGTTAAGGCGATGCAGTTTGTCGATGCGACCGGGGCCTCCGCGGCGCTGAGCCTCTATCGATCGAGCAACTCCGGGCTGCATCCGGTGACGGGTGCGAAGATTGCGACCGAGGCCTCCGCCGGGGGCAACGAGGTCCTGTTCCGGACTGGCAACACAATGGTGATGGCGAACGCGCCGGGGGTGCAGGCGACCGAGCTGCAGGCGCTGGCAATCACGCTGCCAAAGATCAGCGGGCCAAAGGGGATGTCACCGTTTCTGCCGACGCTGCTGCCGGCAAAGGGGCTGATCCCGGAGAGTGTGCGCTATGCCGTGGGCCCGACGAGCTACACGGCGAATGGCGGTGGCCTGCCGACCGAGATTCTGGGCTTTGATAAGAGCGCCGAGGTATCGACCGCGAACTACTCCACGCACTCCGGCAAGGAGCTGCTGACGATGCTGCTCTACCCGACGCCGCAGATCGCGGGCGAAAAGGGCCGGGCGATCGAAGGCTGGCTGAACGCGCACAGCGAAGGTCTGGGAACGATCAAGCTGCGACGCGAGGGGCCGCTGGTCTTGCTGGCGACGGGAAGCTTCCCTGCTGACGAGGCTCAGCAGATGATCGAGAACGTCCACCTGAAGGCCGAGGTGACGTGGGACAAGAAGATGCCGCAGGAGTTCCACAGCGAGGTCAAGAAGACGGCGAGTCTGCTGGTAAGCATCGCGGTGCTGTCCGGCGTGCTGATGCTGGCGGCGGTGCTGCTCGGACTCTTCCTGGGCGGCGGTCGCGCGGCCTATCGGGTCATGCGGGGTAAATCGGCTGCGACGGACGCGGAGTTCCTGGGACTTGGGTTGGAGCGCGGGCCGGTCAAGGCGATCACGCACGAGGATGGCACCGAACGGAAGTAGTGGGCAGAGGCTCGACCGGAATCGACAGGATTGAACAACTAGTGGTGCAGGATCCGGGATAACTGCTTCATTCAAGGCGGCTTCTTTGATCGAGCAGCAGCACTAAAGCAAAACAAAAGCGAACATGTAAACCTCCCTATTGAAGTAAAAGTGGACGATTAACTCCCTTATACATAACAACTTACGATCTTCAGAATTCGTCCTTGACACCGGAATTGGCCGAACTTAGTATTTCGCCAGAAAGTTCTGATGGCTTTGCCTCCGTTGGAACTGTTCTCCCTAAAGGAAGGGCCGCCCTGTTGCCGGGCGGCCCTTCCGTCGTTCCGGGGGCTTTTCCGGGAGGCGGCCGTTCGACCCCCGTAGCCTGACTGTGCTAGTTTGGCAGAGCGGTTTTGAAGGAGGTAGGACCAATGTTCTGGCAGCCTGTTCGGACGACTTGCTCTGTGAAAGCTCTTGGAAAAATCGGCATCGGGGCGACCCTTCTCGCAGTCGGCAGCTGCGGATTCTGCCAGGACACGCGCACCGTGGTTGAGCCGGTGATTCCCTCTTCCTGCACGATTCTCCCGGCGAAGATTCTGGCGACTGAGAACAAGATGGACGCGGTCGACGAGACGAAGCTCGACACGAAGCGGATCCAGGCGGCGATCGACGCCTGCAAGCCGGGCATGGCCGTCGAACTGCGGCCGATGAGCGGAAACAACGCCTTCCTGACTGGGCCGCTCGATCTTCGCGAGGGGGTCACGCTGCTGATCGACGAAGGAGTTACGCTCTACGCCTCCCGCGACCCGAAGGACTACGACATGGGCGGCGGGCTGTGCGGGACGATCCATCCGGGTGCGACGCAGCCGGGCTGCCGCTCCCTGATCAACGTGACGAACGCGAAGAATACCGCCGTAATGGGAGACGGGATCATCGACGGACGCGGCAATGCGCAGCTGATCGGGCACGACTACAGCTGGTGGCAGATGGCCCGGAGGGCGGAGCCGAAGAACGATCGTTACTACAGCTCGCGGCTGATCTCGGCGAACCATGCGGACGGCTTCGTGCTGTATCGCGTGACGCTGCACAACGCACAGAACTACCACGTGGTGGTGAGCAACACGGACGGCTTTACGGCGTGGAACGTTCACCTGCAGACTCCGACCGTGAAAGGCACCGACGCGCGGAACACCGACGGCATCGACCCGGGCGCTTCGACCAACGTCACAGTCGCGCATAGCTGGATCGACAATGGCGACGACAATATTGCGATCAAGACGGGCGTGACGCACATGAGCGTGCTCGACAACCACTTCTACAACGGGCATGGGATGTCGATCGGGAGCGAGACCAATACCGGTGACAGCTTTCTGCTGGTCAACGGCCTGACTGAGGACCACACGACCAGCGGGATCCGGATCAAGAGCAATGTCACGCGCGGCGGCAGCGTCCACGACCTGCTGTACGAGAACATTTGCATGCGCGATGTGAAGAACCCGATCGCAATCAGCCCCTACTATACGAACCAGACGACCGAGGGCTTTGAGGATCCGAAGTACACCGGGGACAAGATTCCGGACTACAAGTCGATTACCCTGCGTAACGTGTTCGACCTGACGCCGGGAGATGTGTTGATCGCCGGGATTGATGACGCCCACCGCACCGAGGTCACGCTTGATAACGTCCAGATCGCCGGAGCCACTGCAGACCAGGTCCATGGCCACTTCGCGACCATAACGCTCGGCGAACACGGATCCAACCTGTCCTTTCAGAAGACGGATTTTCGCGTGACCGGTCATACGGCCCCGACCTCGGATATGAACCTGGCAACCTGCAAGGACAAGTTTGTCGGGATGCATTGAGATGCAGAAGACGAAAACTTGGCGGGAGACCCCTGAAGCCGCTAGAATAAGAGACGGCGCGCCGATGTAGCTCAGTTGGTAGAGCAACTGATTCGTAATCAGTAGGTCAGCGGTTCAACTCCGCTCATCGGCTCCATTCCCTTCCTATTCCTTCAATCACTTACCGACCTGCATTGCTGCGGATGACGCCGCCTTGCGTTGCGGGACCCCGTGGCCCGCGATACCATAGACGGGTAGCGAGTGACCTTCCATGATGCCTGGCACCTGCCTAACAAATCGAATGCCTATGGCTATGTGCGCCCCGGTCGGCGTAAGGCCAGCATCGGAGATGTGATTCTTTCCTTTGTCTGAGCAGCCGTCTGGGGCCACCTCCTGCGCCGACGTGTTTTCGTATCTTCCCGCTCAGTTGAACAGAGGAGACCATTGTGTCCGAACGCCCCGCATTCCAGCCGTCCACGCTCGTCATTCACTCCAATCGCATCTACGAGAGCCAGTCGAACTCGATCCTGTTTCCGATCCACCAGACCGCCACCTACATCCATGAGAGCGTCGGCGTCACCAAGGGGTACGGCTACTCCCGCGGCGCGAACCCGACCGTCAATGCGCTCGAGCAGTCGATTGCGGCGATCGAAGGGTCGCACTCGGCGCTGTGTTTCCGCTCCGGAATGGCGGCGATCAGCACGCTCTGCCTCGCTCTGCTGAAGGCCGGCGACCATGTGATCTTGTCCGAGGTGATCTACGGCGGAACGACGCGCCTCTTCGAGCAGGTGCTGACGAACTTCGAGGTCGCCTATAGCTTCGTCGACACGGCCGATCTCCCGGCGATCGAGCGGGCGATCCAGCCGAACACGAGGCTGATCTTCGCCGAGACCCCGGCGAACCCGACGCTTCGGCTGTCCGACGTTGCCGAGCTGGCGAAGATTGCGCATGCTCACGAGAACGTTTTGCTGGCCGTCGACAATACTTTCCTGACGCCGCTGCTGCAGAACTGCCTTGATCTGGGCGCCGATATCTCCATGCTGTCGACAACTAAATATATAGATGGGCACAATGCGACGATCGGCGGATCGCTGGCCTGCCATGACGAGACGATGATGGAGCGGATGCGCTTCGTTCGCAAGATTCTCGGGACGATCCAGGCTCCCTTCGACGCGTGGCTGACGATCCAGGGGATCAAGACGCTGCCGGCGCGGCTGGCGATGCATTGCTCCCATGCTGGCGAGGTCGCGGCATGGCTTGAGCGGCATCCTCGCGTGGCGAAGGTCAACTATCCGGGGCTCGAATCGTTCCCGCAACATGAGCTTGCAAAGAAGCAGCAGAAGGCCTTCGGCGGCATGTTGTCGTTTGAGTTGAACGCGACCACGCAGGAGTCACTGCGCTTCATGGAGGCACTCAAGCTCTGCACCTGTGCGGAGAGCCTGGGCAGCGTTGAGACGTTGATCACGAATCCGGCGACGGCCTCGCACTGCGATCTTTCGCAGGTGCTGCGGGACCGGCTCGGCATCTCGGATCGGCTGATCCGGCTGTCCGTCGGACTCGAGGCCCCGCAAGATCTGATCGCCGACTTCGAGCAGGCCTTCGAGACGATCTTTGGGGGTGCGCAGTGAAGTTTGCCACGCGGTTGGTTCATTACGACGGAAGCCCGGGCGACCCGTTCCACCCGATGACGACGCCGATCTACCAGACGGCCACCTTTGAGCAGGAGCACGCGGACAGCTTTGGCCCGTACGACTACTCGCGCAGTGGAAACCCTACGCGCCGCGTGCTCGAGGATCAGATCGCGGCGCTTGAGGAGGGCAGCCGCGCCTTCTGCTTCTCAAGCGGCATGGCGGCGATCGCCAATGTGACCCACCTGTTGAAAGCGGGCGACGAGATTCTTGCGGACTGGGATCTGTACGGTGGCGCGACGCGGCTCTTCGGCGAGGTTATCAACCGGTCGGGGATCGTTGTCCGGTATGTCGATGCGTCGGACCCGGCACAGGTGGAGGCGGCGATGACGCCGGCGACGCGGCTGCTGTACGTCGAGTCGCCCACCAATCCGCTGCTGCGAATCGTCGACCTTGCCGCGATGGCGGCGGTCGCGCACCGTCACGATGCCCTGCTCTGCGTGGACAGCAGCACGATGTCGCCCTACCTGCAGAATCCGCTCAGCCTTGGCGCCGATATCGTCATCCATTCGGCGACGAAGTTTCTCTGCGGCCACAGCGATGTGACCGGGGGAGCGGTGGTCGTCAACGACGAGGCGCTTGCGAAGGCGATCTACTTTTTACAAAACGCCGAGGGAAGTGCGCTTGGGCCGTTCGACTGCTTCCTCCTGCTTCGCGGGATGAAGACTCTGAAGCTCCGGATGGATGCACAACAGCGCAGCGCGATGGAGATTGCGGCGTTTCTCGCCGGACATCCAAAGGTGGCCGGGGTTCATTATCCGGGTCTTGCAAGCCATCCGGGCTACGCGATCCAGGCGATGCAGGCGCGCGGCGGCGGGTCGATTCTCAGCTTCAACGCCGGATCGGCCAGGGCGGCAAAGCAGGTTGCGGAGAAGACTGCGCTGTTCAAGATCGCCGTCAGCTTCGGCAGCGTGAACTCGACGATCAGCGTTCCGCTCAAGATGTCGCATGCGAGTACGCCGCTCGAGCTGCAGGCGACGCGGAAGATTCCGGAGGATTTGATCCGGCTTTCGATCGGCATTGAGGACTGCGGGGAGCTGATCGAGGATCTGGACCAGGCGCTGCGGTCGGTCTGACGAGAGACCGCCGGATCTACATCTTGTGGAGGTACGGCGTTCCAGAACCACATTTGGTACAAGTTATCCACCAGTATTTGATGGCCCCGGCGAAATCCGCTTGATTGGCGCGGGTTTGCACCGCATACTCGGTCTAGTCACCTGACTGGCAACGAAAAAGGTCGACCGAGAGACCACGTGACCCGATATAGCCGCCATGACGTGCTTCGCATCCTGCATCTGCAGACGCGCCAGCTCTCGGCGTGGGAGCGGGCGGGGCTGATCCAGTCGCACGACCAGTACACCTTTGAAGATCTCGGCCAGCTCCGCATCCTGCGCGATCTACGTGCGACGCGGATCTCTGTCCGCAGCATCAGCAAATCGGTGGCAGCGATGCAGCGTGTAGCGGGGATGCGCAACGTCCTGCTGGAGTCGAGCGCAGTCCGCAGGGGTTCGCGGCTGGTCTTCCGCCACGGCGGCGCGCTGATGGATCCGATGACACAGCAGCTTGCCTTCGACTTCGAGACGGGTTCGAAGGAGATGCTGCGCGTGGTTCCGCCTGGCGGGCAGGATGCCATGCGGGTCGCGATGGATACACAGGCAAAGTTTCTACGGGCGATCCGCCTTGAGGAGAAGGTGGAGACGATCTGCGCGGCCGCGGATCTCTACGAAGAAATCCTGCTGGAGCAACCCAGGCATGCGGCGGCCTCGATCAATCTCGGCACGATCCGGTACAACCAGCGCGCGTTTGCGGAGGCCGAGCGGCTCTATCGTCAGGCCACGATCGCTGACCCGGAGTATGCGCTGGCCTTCTTCGACCTGGGAAATGTGCTGGACGAGTTGCGCCGGCTGGATGACGCGATCATCGCGTACCAGCGGGCGATCGTCCTTGTTCCCAAGTATGCCGATGCTCACTACAATCTTGCGCTGGCATTTGAGCGGCAGGGCGAACGGCGGCGGGCTCTGCAGCACTGGCTCCAGTACGTGCGACTCGACCCGGTTGGTCCGTGGGCGAGCCATGCGAAGGGTCAGGCGCGCAAGATCCTGAGCAGTGAACGGTTGACGATCGTGAGTCGCCGCGGCGGCCTGGTCGCAGCGGGCTGACTCACGCTCTCCCTGCTGGGGGCGTGCTCAGTCTCGATCCCTCATTCCGCGAAAGCTCCAAAGCACTGGATATAAAGCGCTTATAAAAACTTCGAATCCAGCGGTTTGTGCTGAACGTCGTTAACAATACCCTTGCATCACTGCACCAGGACAAACACCGTAACGGCAGATTTAAAGAATGAGGTGTTATGGTTTTGCAACCCGGAACGAGATCGTGTAGCGCATGTAAAGAGGGGACGCTCGAGCCCTTTCCGTTTACAGTAGCCTTTCAGCCGATCGTGAACGTCACCACAGGCACGGTATTTGCCTACGAGGCGCTGGTTCGTGGAGTCCAAGGACAGGGCGCTGGAGAGATTCTGCGTCAGGTCACCGATGAGAATCTCTATGCGTTTGACCAGAGATGCCGGGTCAAGGCGATCACGCTGGCTACGCAGCTTGGCCTGATCGAAACTGGCGCAATGCTCTCGGTCAACTTCATGCCGGGCGCTGTCTATAGTCCGGCTGCCTGCATCCAGCTCACCCTCGAGACTGCTCGCGCCAACAAGTTTCCTCTGGATCGCCTGATGTTTGAGGTCACAGAGTCGGAGCGTGTTCCCGATCGGGAGCATCTCCGAGCGATCTTCCAGGAGTATCGAAGCCATGGCTTCAAGATGGCGCTCGACGACTTTGGCGCAGGCTACTGCGGGATGAATCTGGTGGCCGATCTTCCGGTCGACATCATCAAGCTGGATATGGAGCTCACGCGCAATCTTCCGAACCGGCCATCCGCGATGGTGATCGTATCGATGATGGTGCAGCTGGCACAGAAGCTGGGCTGCACCCTTATCGCCGAAGGGGTCGAGACCACGGAGGAGTACGCTGCCCTGCGCGAGTGCGGAATCCAGATCATGCAGGGCTACCTGTTCGCGATGCCTGGATTCGAATCGCTTCCCGACTTAAAAATTCCGGGGTTCACGCCTTCCACTGAGAGCATCGCTGACGTCACGGCATCACCTGCCTGATCGTCTGCCGAATCGTCACAGAGAGTCACAATCGGAGCCTTGCCGCCACGCCCAAGCGAGCGTAGCAGCGCCTCGTAGCAGTCCGGGTCCAACTTGAACGGGACGTAGGAGGCCATCATGGCGTGGACCTGTTCCTCGTCGAGGCACTCTCGATACGGACGTTTTTCGCTGAGCGCACTGTAGATGTCTGCGACGGTCAGGAGCCGCGCCTCGAGGGACAGGTCAGGGGCTGTGAGACCGAAGGGATAGCCTGACCCGTCCAGCTTCTCGTGGTGATCTCCGACAATATCGGCGATCTCGGAGAAGGCTCCGATCCGCTTTAAAATTCCCCGGCTCAGACCGGGATGCTCCTGAACGATGGCCCATTCGTGCGGGGTCAGCTGGCCCGTCTTGTCGAGGATGGAGTTTGAGACCCGCAGCTTTCCGAGGTCGTGGAGGAGAGCGGAGCGTTGTATCACCTGCTGCCGCTCCTTGCTCATCCCGAGCTCCTGTGCGATTCGTAGCGCGGACTCCGTCACGTTGAGCGAGTGCTGGAAGGTGAAGGAGCTCTTGGCGTCGACGATATCGCCAAAGGCCTCGGCGATGAGATCAATCTGATTCTCATCCGCCCGGAGCGCATACCCCGGCTCCATGTCATGGACGATCTCTCGCTCGAGACCAGTGCCGAAGTCCTGCCAGAGTCTCCCCTGACGGGCCAGCAGCTGCGCGACGCGAACGATCTCAGGGTCGAACCACCGGCCGGAGCGCTCGGTGACGACGTCGATTGCGACGGCCTGGTTCAGCTCCGACGCAAAGATGTCGAGATACTGGGCGACGTTCAGGATTCGTGCGAGCAGAGGAATGGCTGCGCCTTTGAGGCGATCAGGGTATCCGCTACCGTCCCAGTGCTCATCGAGCGAGCGCACAGCCTCCGCCACCCGCTCTCCC